>WFOZ01000287.1 GCA_015487825.1 Planctomycetaceae bacterium | reverse complement strand
TCTACAGCGCTTTCATTCACCGCCAGAGCATCGTAAAAAGCAATTTCATCATCTGACAGCTCTTCTTCTTCGACACGATTTCTCGCATCCCTTATTTCTTTGGCAAGGGTAATCAACTCCTGTAACACCTCAACAGTGCTGATTGCATTTGTATGGTAGCGTGCAACAGCTTCCTGTAAGCGTTCTGAAAAACGCTTTGTTTCAACAATATTGGTGTGACTGCGAGATTTAATCTCATCATTAAGTAATTTTTTTAATGCCTCTAAAGCCAGATTCTTTTTCTCCATCTGCTTTATTTCGGCTAGAAATTCATCCGAAAGAATAGAAATATCAGGAGTCTCAAGCCCAGCTGCTGCCATGATGTCAACTATTTCGGTAGAGGCAACCGCCTGATTTATAATCTGCCGAACTGCTAAATCCCGTTCGGCAGAAGACTTTCCTGAACCCATAGTAGATTTAACCAAGGCAGCCCGAATGGTTTGAAAGAAGCCCACGTCATCACGAATTTTCCGTGCTTCATCACTGGCAGAACACAATGCGAAAGCCTTGGAAAGTGCCAATACTGCATCCTGGAAACGCCGGTGCGCTCGCTTCTTATCATCTTCTTTTTGCTCTTCCTCTGCCAGTTTATGCTGGTAATCCAAAATCCATTCGATGGTCTCTGCCATAACGCCCAGGCGTTTTTTGGGGGTTCCATGGAATGCACGTGAATAATCAAAACCATGGAACATTGATTTCACGACGTCATATTTTTCCAACATGACAGCGATGGCTTCAGCTTCATCTATGCCAGCCTGTTTCTGATCAGAAGCGGAATACTGGCCTAGAGCATTTTTCAAGTTTTGACCGATGCCAATATAATCAACCACGAGACCGGCGGGCTTGTCCTTGAAAACTCGATTAACACGGGCAATGGCCTGCATTAAACCATGTCCTCGCATTGGTTTGTCCATATACATTGTGTGCATGCTTGGTGCGTCAAATCCAGTCAGCCACATGTCCCGAACGATCACCAGTTTTAGAGAATCGTTGGGGTCTTTGGTGCGCTTTGCAAGATTTTCGCGCCGTGTTTTGTTGCCGATATGCGGTTGCCAGTCTTGCGGGTCGGAGGCATTCCCCGTCATTACCACCTTTACGACACCTTGTTTGTCATCATCAGAGTGCCAATTCGGGCGAAGGGCCACAATCTCTTTATAGAGTTCAACGCAAATACGACGGCTCATGCAGACTACCATTGCCTTGCCGTCCATGGCAGCTATCCGGTCTTCAAAATGTTGCACCATATCAGCAGCAACCATTTTCAGCCGTTTTTCCGACCCGACCAGAGCTTCAACAGTCGCCCACTTCTGTTTCAATTTTTCCTGTTCTGACAGCGCTTCATCTTCTGTCAGCTCTTCAATTGCAGCATCAACGCGGGGGATTTCGTCTTCAGGTAATTCAATTCTGGCCAGTCGGCTTTCATAGTAGATTGGAACGGTTGCACCATCTTCAACAGCCCGCGAAATATCATAGACATCAACATAGTCACCAAACACTGCTGGCGTGTTGACATCATCTTTCTCGATTGGTGTACCAGTAAAACCAATAAAGGATGCGTTGGGTAAAGCGTCCCGCAAATATTTTGCAAATCCGTAGGAAATTTCGCCACTCTCCTGGCCGAACTTTGCCTTGAAGCCATATTGACTGCGATGCGCTTCATCGGCAATTACCACAACGTTGCGGCGATCGGTCAAGAGTGGATAACTGACCTCACCAGAAGTTGGAGAAAACTTTTGTATCGTCGTAAAGACAACACCCCCAGATGCACGGCTTAGAACTTTCTGCAAGTCTTCGCGACTTTCTGCCTGAATGGGGGTTTGCCGTATCAAGTCACGACACATGGAAAAGGTCGAAAAAAGCTGATCATCCAAATCGTTGCGATCTGTGAGCACGACAATTGTGGGGTTCTGCATTTCTGGTCTGCGCACAAGCTGGCCAGCATAAAATGCCATCAACAGGCTCTTTCCAGAACCTTGCGTATGCCAGATCACACCTATTCGCTTGTCCCCCCGTGGGTGGGCATCAGCAGATGGCAAGCCAAATTCTGCCGGGTCTTCGCGCATACCCTGCCCATAATCTAAAGACGCAGCTTCTGGTGGCAGAGCGCGTAATGTGGCGGTCACTGCCCGTGTAGTTGCATGGAACTGATGATACCCAGCGACTATTTTAACCAGTCCTGTTCCACTATCCCCAAAAACTGTAAAATCACGGATTAAGTCAAGAAGGCGGCGCTTTTCAAAAACACCTTCAATCAGCACCTCCATTTCCGGGCTGCCTTTAGGAACGATATTTTGGCCGTCTATCGTGCGCCATGGCATAAAACGTTCTTCATTAGCCGTGAGCGAACCAACACGCGCCAGCAAACCATCAGAAGTGACCAGCAGGGCGTTGGTGCGAAACAGGCTCGATATCTGATTTTTATAGGTTTGTAACTGGTTGTAGGCGCTGGTCAGTGTGGCGCTTTCAGTACCAGGGTTTTTTAACTCGATCACAGCCAGTGGGAGACCATTCACAAAAACCACCACGTCCGGGCGGCGGTTGTGACCATTTTCAATGACGGTGAACTGATCTAGGACCAACCAGTCGTTGGCATCAACATCATCAAAGTCAATCAGATAGACTTTGTCGCCGCGAATTGTCCCGTCTTTTGCGTAAAATTCAACATCAATTCCTTCAACAATCGCCTTGTGCAGCCGCCTGTTCTCTTCGACAATGGAAGGTGTTTCTGTGGCAAAAATCTTCTTGATCGCATCATGGCGGGCTTCAACTGGAATATCTGGGTTGAGTTTATCTACGGCTTCTTCAAGACGCTTAGTGAGCACTACGTCCGAGTAGGCCGCTCGCTCAGGTGAAGAACCATCAGGCCCGGCAATTTTGTCAGGCAAGTGCTGAAAACCAAGCGTTTCAAACTGGGCCAGCAGCATTTTTTCTATATCGTCTTCAGTCAGAACTGCCATTAATCGTTATCCACTATTTGTCTGAAACTTCATTTTGTAGAATTCAACCAACGTTTCTATTGTATTATCAAGGTATTCTTT
>WFOZ01000286.1 GCA_015487825.1 Planctomycetaceae bacterium | reverse complement strand
CTCTTGATTTTAGCGAGCAAACAGCATGCTTGTCGAGCGGGTCATTCAGGAAAACCTAAAGAGCTGCTTCAGGAATTTACCTTACTTCATCTAACGCAAATCGGCAGTCGAGTTTCGTGCTGGCAAAATGAATTATTTGTCACCTATAGAAATCAGAGGGAAGCCCCTGCAGTTTGCTGTAACGAAATGATGAGACAATGTGACTAACCGGAACAATCCGAACTCAAGCAAATTCATGAAGAAAAAAAACATCATCTGGAGATTGTTGAACAGGTATGTGCAAAATACGAAGCTAGGTTTGCGTGTGTCCTGAGACCTGCAACGAATAGCAGGTTTCGTATTTGGTGTAAAATTGTTTGACAGCAATGTCGAACGGTAGCTCACCACAAACGGATAGAACAAATCTTTTCACACTTGGATCCCCTGGGAGCCATTCATGGTCAAAATGTTACTGGTCGATGATTCACGAACCGTACGGCTTGTGGGTCGACGCATCATGGACAAATTTGGTTTTGAAGTCCACGAAGCAGAGCATGGCGAAGAAGCCTTGCAGGTCTTTCGCGATAATCCGGACATTGATGCAGTCCTGCTGGACTGGAATATGCCCGTGATGAACGGTCTGGACTTCTTAGTAGCCCTTCGTTCGCTACCGTTGCCGAAGCAGCCAACCGTTATGATGTGTACTACTGAAAATGATATGGAACATATAATGCAGGCGATGGAAGCCGGCGCTAATGAGTATATCATGAAACCGTTTACTGAAGACATTGTTCGTGACAAATTGGAAGTAGTAGGTATTCTCTAATGTCAAAAATAGTTCGAGTTCTGGTTGTCGATGACTCTGCGGTCGTTCGAGGCCTGTTGTCAAAAACACTTCAACAGGACGAAAACATCGAAGTAGCCGGCACTGCAATGCACGGAGAAGCTGCATTATCCTGGATGAAAAAAAACCAGGTCGATGTAGTCGTGCTTGATGTCGAAATGCCTGTGATGGATGGATTGGAAACGTTGAAGAACATTCAACGGGACTATCCGAAAGTCAAAGTCATTATGGCAAGCGGCCTGACTTCTTCAGGAGCGAAAATCACAATGCAGGCTCTCTCAATGGGAGCAGCAGAATGTATCGCTAAACCAACCGCCAAAAGCGCATCAGAAGCAATGGCAACTGTTGCAAAGGAACTGATCCCATTGGTTAAAGGTCTCGGGGGATTATCCCTCGAATCGAGAAAGGCATCGAGCCCTGCTCGACCAGCCAGAAAACCATTGGTTACTAATCCTTTCAACAAACCACGTAAAACCGGAAAGCCAATTGTTCCTCCGAAACTGCTGATTATTGGATCCAGCACCGGCGGACCGAATGCTCTCAACAAAGTGCTATGCGATTTGGGACCTGATTTTTCAATTCCCATTTTAATCGTGCAACACATGCCTGCAATGTTTACCGAAATTCTTGCCAAGCATTTGCAACAGGATACCGGTCGGGCAACTAAAGAAGCAAAACACGGTGAGTTTGTCGAGCCGGGAACCACTTATGTCGCACCGGGCGGCTTTCATATGAAAGTGCGAGAGCTCAGCGGCGAACAAATGCAACTTGAACTGAATGAACAGCCTGAAGAACATTATTGCAGACCTTCTGTGAATCCGATGTTCCGCAGTGCATCTAAAGTAGCGGGCAAAAGAATTTTAGCAGTGATGCTGACCGGGATGGGCAGTGATGGTCTCGAAGGAACACGAGAAGTTGTGGAAGCGGGCGGCTACGTACTGGCCCAGGATGAACAATCCAGCGTCGTATGGGGAATGCCCGGAGCAATAGCCGCTGAGGATCTTCCTCACGAAATCTTACCTTTGGACCAAATTGGTTCACGCATCAAAAATCTGTGTCATATAAAGGCGATATGTTAATGAATCCTTCAGATTATGAATTCCTGTCTGACTTCCTCATGAAAGCTTCGGGGTTAAACCTGGGCGAGGGGAAAGCATACCTTCTCGAATCACGTCTCATTCCCGTGGCTCAAAGCCTTGGTTTAAGCGGAATCGAAGAATTGGTCCAAGCAATCAAGACCATGCCGACTCCTCAGTTGAAAACGTCAATTATCGAAGCGATGACGACGAACGAAACTCTCTTTTTCAGAGATAAAAAACCGTTCGACGAATTGGCTAACCTGATGATGCCCAAAATTCTCGAAGCAAAAAAAGTGCAACGTAAGATCCGCATCTGGTGTGCTGCGAGTTCTTCCGGGCAAGAACCTTATTCCATCGCGATGCAACTGAAGGAAAGTATTCCTGAACTGAGTGCTGGTTGGAATGTGGAAATTGTCGCGACCGATCTCGACAATCAAATCCTCACCAAAGCCAAAGAGGGACAATACACCCAATTTGAAGTACAGCGAGGCTTGTCGATTCAAATGCTGATGAAGTATTTTGACAAAAACGATCAGGGCTGGCAGATTAAACCGGAAATTCGAAGCTGTATTACCTGGAAGCAATTGAATCTGCTCGACACTTTCAATCACCTGGGACAGTTCGATGTCATCTTCTGCAGAAATGTGTTGATCTACTTCGATACAGATCGAAAAAAACAGATTCTCGACCGCATGGCAACACAACTTCCTAAACATGGATATCTTGTCCTCGGGGGAGCAGAAACGGTTCTCGGAATCTGCGATAGTTTCAACCGAGCCAAAGAGTTTCGGGCCGCCGTCTACAACCCTGCTCACGCAGGTATCGGACTGGCAGGAACTGCCGCGATCAGAAAATAAGAACCTGATCATTGATCGAAAATATAATTTCAAACGCCGCGTACTCTTAAAGAGTACGCGGCGTTTTTTTATTTATTTATCGCAAAGACTGCCTCGTCAATTCATTTTATTGAAAGCGGCGAGGCGCTAGCCGCCGGTCATCATCTAAGCAAGGAGGAAACGCAACAGGTCAAGCGACATACCGGCGGCTAGCGCCTTGCCGCTTACGTAGAATTACTCACGGTGGAGTCCATTAGCGGGTTGCGTAGCAACAAGATGTTCTCGCCATGTCGGT
Organism: Planctomycetaceae bacterium; assembly: GCA_015487825.1. Classification (GTDB taxonomy): domain Bacteria; phylum Planctomycetota; class Planctomycetia; order Planctomycetales; family Planctomycetaceae; genus Rubinisphaera. The sequence goes on along the minus strand of WFOZ01000286.1, from coordinate 23 downwards.
TCCTTCTGCACTGGATTCAATTT
>WFOZ01000285.1 GCA_015487825.1 Planctomycetaceae bacterium | reverse complement strand
CGCCTAATCCCTACTACCTAACGCCTATCTTATGCCGATTCGCGGTACTGAATTGATTCTTCTTCCTCGATTCGTTTCCTCAGTGAGCGTACCCGCTGGCTCATCACGGCTGCATCGTACCAACTGAAATTGAGTTCCGGGTCGGCTGCGTATCGCCCCAGTGTTTGCAGCAATTCGTCGTGACTTTCATCATCGTAAAGAAAGACGTATTTCTGCCCATCTTTAACCAGTGCGAAAACATTAATTCCCTGAGACATTCCGAATCTCTCCCTGTACGGCAAGCTCAAACAGATTTACCAACTGTAAATAAGTCTGGCGTTTAGTCGTTCCAACTGTCCTTTTGGATATAAAGAATTGGAGAGAGCAGTTTTCAGTAGATAATAAAGCAATAGCCTGATGTTCATCAGGTTTTAGCGAGACCGCTCCCTTCCTCTCCTGCGACTGTTATCGACAGGAACGGTGCGAAGCTATTGATATTTTCGCGAAGTCAGTACAAATCGCCTTTTCGTCAAACCGCCGTGCAGTTGAAGCATTTCAAGAATACTGCGGTGCATGCAAAAACGGATAAAATCTTCGCTGCGATGCAAATGCCCGGTCCAGCCGCCACTTCTCTGGTCGCCCCCCAGTTCGAGATAGTTGCGTAACGCCGCGGTAAATTTAGCATCTGCCCCATCGAATAGCCGTGTGTAGGACATATACGGCTGCATGGAAAGTTCCCTTTGAAGCATCGTCGGATTGCCTGAGGGAACCTGGAATGCTCCCGGTAATTGAGGCAGCAATTGCGGGTTATTACCATTTTGAGGCGCATTCATTTCAGGTATTGCCATTTCCGGTAGAGTTGGAAACGGCTGGCTTTCTGATGGCTTTGATTCGGCAGGTTCAACCAGATTTGGTAATGGTGCCAGCTCTGGCTCATCGCTATCGTCATTGTTGTTTACGTTTGGAACAAGCAGGCCAGGTGCATTGTTTGATGGCTTATCCTCTTCGATTTCCATCGCTTCACGAAGCGCCTGATCCCAATCATCCTGATCAACCGGTTTCAAATCAGTTGGTACCGGAAATGGAGGAGCTTCATTCTGAGCGCGAACAATTTGTGAACGGTTTTCATCCGGCAGGCTAAGTTCAGCACACGAAAGGCCGGGAATCCTACAACGAGCAGACCCCATCCAGTCGACGGTTCTACCAAACCATCTTCGTGATTGTTTTTCTGTCGGAACGACTGGAATTCCAGGTTGAAAATCGGGAACTCCTGGCGTGTACCAGGATATTTGCAGTCCCAATCGTGGAGGATAGTACGGGCTATATTCGGTGACTGCCCCCAGACAAATGCCATCAACATCCAGAATTTGAGCCAGCTTGCCCAGATCTTCGGGAGAATCGAGATTCAACTGATGGTCGTGCATGGCAGAATCGACAACGCCTACGGGGATGACTTGAAATCCGGGGATTTTCTGCAGTTCGGTCTGATACGCTTCAGCAAATCGACGCCCATCAACGGCTCGTTCAGAGGAAAGGTTAATGAATGGCGCAATCGCGATGCGAGGCAGATTGGGAGCAGGATTGGAAACACCTACTTCAACGATCACGCACCCGCTCAGGCTAACTGCCAGAAGCATCAATGCCATACAGAGAATGTGCGATCGCAATCGCATAAATACCAATCCCCCGATAAAAAACCGACACTCAATTCCCCAATTGGACGTCATTGACGGTAAAATCTCGCCAACATAGCATTGTCGGTAACGATACACTCGTTAATATCGGCATAACTGATACAACATCTTTAATCGTTAAAGTTTACCTTCTTTAACAATCCTGAATTATCTAAGATATAACAGATGAACATTTCAATCCAGCTGGCAACCGTGGACGATGTGGATGATATTTTGAGATTAATCCAGGGGTTGGCAGATTATGAAAAGTTGTCTCACGAGGTTGTTGCAACTCGTGAGAAAATTATCGAAACGCTTTTCGGCGAGAAGCCTTTTGCCGAGTGCCTGCTGGCAAAGATGGATGGACAAACCGTTGGATTTGCTCTGTTCTTTCACAACTATTCCACATTTTTGGGACAGCCGGGGATCTATCTGGAAGATCTGTTTGTGCAGCCAGATTTCCGCGGGAAAGGAATCGGCAGAAAATTATTGCAGTCCGTTGCACAAATTGCAGGACAGCGAAAATGTGGACGCCTGGAATGGGCCGTGCTCGACTGGAACCAGCCCGCGATCAACTTCTACGATTCGCTTGGAGCAACGGCGATGAAACAATGGTTTACGTATCGACTCACCGGCGAGGCATTGCAGAAGGTCGGTAGTCAGTAGAATGAACTCCAACAGT
>WFOZ01000284.1 GCA_015487825.1 Planctomycetaceae bacterium | reverse complement strand
TCTCCAGACGAGCCGGGTCGGGGATGCCCCGGGTAAGTTTCGAGTGTAAACTGGTTGCTGATATTACGACAACATTGAAACCCGAGAGGTAAACACCTCCGGCTCGCCTGAAATGGCTTTAAGGAATTACCGGATGAGCGGGATGGCTTTTATTGCATTGGGGGGAAACCTCGGCGATGTTAAAGAGACAATGCAACAAGCCGTCTGCTTACTGGACGAATCTGTAAATATTGAAGTGGTCAATTGCAGTGGAGTGTATCGCACTGCGCCGGTTGGAACTGAAGCCGGGGAAACATTTCATAATGGTGTCGTTTGTGTGCAAACGTTGCTTGACCCCGAAAAGTTGTTATTGCGTTGTCATGAAATAGAAGACCAGCTGGGGCGTGTTCGGGAAATTCAGTGGGGACCGCGCACTATTGATCTGGATCTGATTGCTTACGATGATCTGATAATCCAGTCAGTGACGTTATCGTTACCGCATCCTGCGTGCTGGTATCGCCGGTTTGTCCTCGATCCGATGACAGAAATTGCTGCTGATTGGATGCATCCCGAACGAAAAACAACGATTGTCGAGTTGCAAACCCGGCTGCTCAATCGCCCACTGATTCTTGATCTTTCCTGCTGTGATCACAAATTTATTCCATCGTTAAAAACAGTATTGGAAAAGAATTTTTCGCAGCAGCATTTATCTGTTATTACAGACAATAATAATGCTACTTCAGAACATCCGACCTGGAAAGTTCTGAAACGCATCTCGCGTGCGTGGGAGGAGAATGAAGCCGTTTCCCGATTGGAGTTGACCGATTTACCGACTCCAACCGCACAGTCGCTGATTGATGTCGTCCGTTCTGCACTCGATGCTCCACAGCGAATTACAAATTTTGAATTCAATTTGTAGGGTGCGTCGAGACGCACCAGTTTACAGGGTGACGTGGTTACCATTTTGTATGGTTGCTAGCCGCAACTCCTACTGTTGGTTAACTTAGAAGGCGGCAACGCTCTGGCGAGTTTCCTGCTGTTTCGATTCATTGTTGTTATCAACGGCAGGCTTGTTGAAATCTGCATCTGGTCTGGGCATGTAAACTTTTAATGCCAGGAAGGGGGATTCCCAGAGAAGCCAGCTGATTCTTGCGACCAGATAAGATAAAACAAGAGTCGCAATAAAAATCGCCCAACTTTGTGATGCCTCCGGCAGGAAATTCCAATCGTAAGATTTTACTGCCCGATAAACGAAACGATGAAACACATAGATGGCGTAACTGTACTTCCCTAAAGTGGTTAAACCGGCAAAGCAAAACAGGCGCGAGAGAAAATGTCTGTCTGTGAGTAGGACCAGTGTACCAATCAAAGTTGCGAAGACGATTGCAACAAGTGAGTGCCCGATTGAATAGGCTGCAAAAGATTGGCTTTTCAGAATCGGATAAAAAACGTCAATGCCAAGTAGCATGACAAAACCTGTCGCACAGAGTATCGGCAGATATTTTGCTTGGCGCGAAGCCCAGCCGGGTGAACGAAACGCGATCGCAAGTAATGCTCCTGCACATAAACTATCCATGCGGGTAATGGTCATCACATAAGTGGTGACACCGGGGACACCGTTAGTCAGCAGAGTGTATCGCAGAGTCAGTGCAGTCAGACATAAGCCGAAACAGACCCAGGCCAGACGTTTTCGGGAACAGGCAATTACAACAAAGGGCCAGATTAAATAAAACTGTTCTTCCACCGCCAGCGACCAGAAATGATTCAGCACCCGCCCGTCGGGCCAGGCACCCTGCCAGGCGAACAGCCAGTTTTGCAGATATCCCCAATACCAGAATTGTGTTTCTTTCACCGCAGCCAGTGCCCCGGTTGCAGATTCATAACCCAAAGCAAGGCAGACCAGCGGTGCGATTGCAAACACAACAATCAAAGTGCCGTAGTATAAGGGGAAAATACGAACGGATCGCCGCAGGATAAAACTCTTCCAGTAGCCTTTGCGACCAGCGGTATCAAGCAGAATTCCTGTAATCAAAAAACCGGAAAGGACAAAGAAAAGATCGACTCCGATCCATCCTGAAGCGGCGAATTTTCGTGCAATCAGCGTGGGAATAAATCCATCATTATGAAGCTTCAGGCAGTCGTAGCAAAGTACCAGCAGCACCGCCAATCCGCGCACTCCGTCCAGTGCAGGAATATGTTTCTTCAGCTCAAGTGATGAAACATCTTTGCCTGGAAAAACTATCGTTCGAATTTTCTCAGCAATCTGCATCGTGCTGACCTCTGGTAAGATGAAAGAACTGACAACCTCGATCTCGGATCCATTTGATACTCCCAAGCATCGAACAGGCGATATGAGCAACACGGCTGGTTAAGAAAATATGCGGTGCAATCTCTCGGCGATCTGCCCAGATATGTTCAATAAACGAACCGGGACAGGCACAACTGTCGATAATCTTCATGTGAGGAAGCAACTGCTGAGCTTGAAATAAAGTTTGTGCCTTGAGTTGGAAACCTGGGCAGCCACGAGACAAATTCGGATCCCAGCCAAGTTTGAAAGCATAGGAAACATTCCCGGCAGCAAAATGAACCACGCTGGCGATTACAGTTTCATCAATAAGTAACTCCAGAAAGAAGACGCGATCCTGTCTGGCAAAACGCTCAACCAAATCAAGAAAGAAGTCTCTTTCTGATTCATGCGAAGCCAGTGCAGTCCCCGCTTTTGATTTCCACCCCATTGCTTCAAGTTCGAGAAATCGAAGTGCAGATTGCTTTACTTTGTTGGAGTTTCTCTGAAGACGAAAAGAGACTTCCCCCTGCTTAGAAAGCCAGTTCCAGCCTTGGCGTAAACCTGTCTCTTATACACATCTCCGAGCCC
>WFOZ01000283.1 GCA_015487825.1 Planctomycetaceae bacterium | reverse complement strand
TTCCTGGTCAACAATATTCATCTCAGGCAGCAGCTGCTTTGCCCGATTACTGGCATCAAATTCAACAGGCAGATTAATCACCTGAAACAGGACGACTCCACCAAATAGTATGACTCCCAGCATCATCACCTGTAGCGAGCCGATTAGCACGCCAATCGTGAGAAGAATTGTAAAAGCTCCGCCTCCGAACTGGGCGGCTGGTACAGCCAGGTTTCGAATGACAAGTGGTGCGTAAGACTGGGCATATTGCAATGCATGACCCACTTCATGAGCTGCAATTCCGACCGAGGCTGCAGTCTGGCCATGATAGACATCTGAACTGAGCCGGACTTCGTTGGCGCGCGGATCAAAATGATCTGAAAGGTGCCCCTGAGTTTCTACAACAGGGACATGCCTCAGACCACCTGCATCAAGTATTTGTCTGGCCGCCTCAGCTCCCGAGAGGCGGGCGGGGACACGCATCCCTTTTGCAAATGCGGATTTCACCTGATACTGGGCCCACATCATCAAAAGAATGGGAGGTAACATGTAAAACAAATACATTGGCGATGTTCCTGTTCAAACCTATTTATTCTCAATCGTGAAATGGATTCCAGATAAATTATCGCTATCAGTTTTGATTCGCCAAGTCTACTGATATCAACTTCTTTAATATTCTCCGTGAAATAATATTTTCGCTGTCTTTCTACTTTGAGCGGGATAAAATGGTTCCAGGAACCGGGAGGAGTTGTTTCATATTCAAAACAAAGGAGAGAAACAATGAGAAACTTGTTAGTGCTGAGTCTGTTAGCGACTGGTTTCGTGTTAGCTGGATCCGTTCAGGATGCTCAGGCCCGACATCGCTGTTATCGGGGGAGTTACAGCTACCGTCAATATGCCCCTGCTTATTCCTGGCGGGCACCGTCCTATCGGTATCGGTACCGATATTCAGGATATGGTCCTTCCCACTACCACGGGCATTACTACAGCGGTCGTGGCTACGGTTACTACAGTGGTTACAATTACGGGCGGTATAACCATATACCTTACGGCGTTGGCTATGCACCGTATTATCCCGGTCATGGCTTCGGTGTATATTACGGCTGGTAAGCAACGGCCTCGAAATCAAAAGTGGAACCGATGCCTCATCCTTGGATGAGGAAGTAGCCTGCCAGTATGATCGCGATGGTCAGTAAAACGACTCCTGCAATTTTCCACCAGCTGTAGGGGCGTTTGCCTGCCACTTTCCCGGTCGCTGCATTCATCATTATCTGATACACTTTTTGTTTGTAGCGGTAGGAAAGCAGCCAGATCGGCAGGAAGAGGTATTTGAACGTAATCGCAGAATGAGCAGTATCAATATGATGAATTCGCTGCCGATCTCCACCGATCCGTCTTCGTACATCATTGCGGATTGCTTCTGCAATTCGAACTTTTGCCTGCTCAAAACCTTCATCCAATTCCAGTTCATATGTTCTTGCCAGATACCCTGCCAGTGCTTCCCGTGTAAACGGAAGCGTTTTTTGCCGTAACGGCCACGGCTCAATCCCACGGATTAGTTCACTGGAAAGCCCACTTGAGGCAGGAACAAGGACGTCATCAAAAAAGCGTTGGAATGATCCGGAAGCCGGATACCAGCGAACTTTTGTTACCGTTCTGCGATTTTTCCCCGTCCCGACAGTAACTCTATATTCTACGCCGCGCTGCCCTCGATATGCGTTTGAAGTGAAAGAGTCAAAGGTCCAGTAAGGGATATAAACGCCGTTAAATTTTCCTTTAATGCCCTGCCTCTTGAAATCATTCGGAGCAAACCAGAGTGATTTTACCCAATTGCCGAGTAGTCGATGAGCCTGCTGGCGTGTAATCTGAAATGGCAGAACCCCATCGGGAGAGATTCGCGTATCAAGTTCGTGGATTTCATCGAGCTGAATGGGCGAATTGCAATAGGGGCAATGTGTACTTGTTAATGCCCCTTCAAAAGCGACCGTCCCGTTACAGGCATCGCACTGTACTTCTTTCAAACCGGAAAGAGTTTCCTGCTTTCCAGAATGTAGTTCGCTTAATCGTTTTAATTCTACAGCGTAGTCTCGCTCCTGAAGTTCATCGTCAGCATCAATACTTAGTTGGTGTTGATGACCACAGTAAGGACATTTCAACTGCTGAGTACCAATATGAAATTCAAGATCGGCTCCGCACTGTTCGCAGGGGAAGATTCGACTCTTGGCCTGGCTGATGGATGAATCAACAGAAACCGAATCGATCTCTGTTTCAGCCGGAATTGGTGGTGGTGAATCAGTCATAGAAAAGAAACTTCAAAATCAACGTCGAACCGGAGAACGCTACATGGTGACATAGGAATCAAATACACGTACCTTCTCCCAGTTTTCTTTATTTTCTGCAATGAATGTCAAATGCTCTGGCATTGTCTGGTAGACATCGTGGGCAGCTTTGTCTGTGAAGTAGACATGCAGCGAAACATCGTAATTACGATCATTTACATCGCGTCGAAACTCTTCGCCGAGCGTCCCGGCTGCAAAAAAAGTAACGCCGGCGTGTTCTTTCAAATAGCGATGACAAGCATCAACAAGCCTCTGCTTTTCCTGTTCTGAGTTATCCTTCAAGGTAAAATAGACAATATGTGCTAACATATCCGTTTTCTTTTCTGCTTTAATAGGTGTTGAATTGCTGTTATTTGCAGTCCTGTTGCGAACCAGACTGTACCGGGCGGGAAAAAAGACCAGGCAAGGACCATTTCAGATGTCAGGGAACCTCTATTAATCCCAAAGACTACCTGCAGGATACTGAAATATATGGGGTTTTCAGTAATCTGAAGATATTCTACACTGTATATTGGTTGTTTTGCAGAGAATGTTCAATCGAATTGATCGGGCAATCTGCCGGCGAGATACCGTAATTCCCTTTTGGAGCCGAATTCAAACATTTCAGAATGGTCGCCTGAAGATTCCAGACGGGTTGAACGAAAACGTCAGGAAGGATACTCTTGGACGACTCAGCAAGGCAGGTTTGTTTCGGCAGCAGCCCCCAATCAATATTTTTTGCAACACACAAAGAGTTTTACCGTTGGTGGCATTTAAGTCGTTTCAGGCATTATTTCTATTTTATCATAGATATCGGAACTTCTGTTAATTCAAAATACATTGTTGATTCGAGGGTAGGCATTTCTGTCTACCCTCTTGTGCGACATAGGCAGAAAAAACAGACAGGAATGTCCCTGTTTCTTTTGAATTAACAGACGTTCTTATATGATATAAAACGTATTATACATCAGTCTATTGGAAAATTGGGAGAGTGAGTTATGGGGCTGTTTACCGGCAAAAAGGGATTAGTCTTCGGCATTGCCAACGATTACAGTATCGCTTGGGCGATTACACAGCAGTTGCGAGCCGAGGGAGCAGAGATGGGCTTTACGCATCTGCCCGATAAAGAACCATCACGACCACGAATGGAACGCAGACTCCGAAAACTTGTCGATGATTTCGCCACCTTCTGCATGCCGTGTGATGTGCAGAATGATGAGCATCTTGACGCCGTTTTTGCCAAAGCAAAAGAAGAGTTTGGCGAAATCGATTTTGTCCTGCATTCCATCGCCTACGCCCCGATGGAAGACTTGAAAGGTCCTGTACGTGATGTTTCTAGGGACGGCTTCAAGATGGCGATGGAAATCAGTTGCTACAGTTTAATTTCGTTGGCAAGCCGTGCCCGAAAAATCCTCGCACCAGGCGGTAACATTCTCACACTGACCTATCTGGGCGGCGAGCAGGTAATGCCCGGTTACAATCTGATGGGAGTTTGTAAATCTGCACTTGAACAAGCTGTCGAATATTTGGCTTACGATCTCGGCACAGAAGGCTTTCGCGTCAACGCCCTTAGTGCCGGCCCGTTGAAAACTCTCAGCTCTTCAGCCGTCGGAGAATTCGACCTGATGGTGAAACTATACGATAACTTTTCACCAATGCGTCGAAATATCACTCCTGCGGAAGTTGGTAAGTCCGGCGCGTTTCTGATGAGCGACGCGGCCAGCGGCATTACCGGTGAAAACCTGCATGTCGATGCCGGCTACCATGTCATGGGCGGCCCACCACCAGACGCTCCACTCAAATGGTAAGCTGTTGAAGCTCACGCTTTACCGTGCATCTAACAGGAAATATCACCGGGCTTTTAATCGCATGGGCACTTGCTATGGTTTCTGTTGAAGCCGGTGCTTCCATCTTGCGCTATGAAGTGTTAAGTCTGCCTGAAAACAATCCGCAGTAGTTTTAACGACTCGAATGAGTGTACAAGAGGCTTCAATTGTGTAGTATGGTGCAAGGAATCCCTGCACTGTTCACCTGCATTTCTGAAAGTCCGTCATGTCGATATTCGTTGATTGTGTTTGCGGTACAAAACTAAAGGCGGTTGCCAGTTTTGCGGGCAAACGGGCAGAGTGTCCGATGTGTGGGAAGATGGTTGATATCCCGCTAGCTGCAGAGGACTCAACATCGGAAGAATCTGTCGACGATTCTACAAACACAGAAGCGACTGCGGAATCGGGCGAGGCTGTCCCCGATTTTTCTCATAAGATTACCGAATATGTCGATCCTCCCGGCGAGGAAACAGCGGTAGCCTCTGCCGAAAATAAATCGTCCGTTCTTAAGCGAATGTTTGAAGCCCTGCTCGACCCTCGCAGTATTCAATGGATGCTTTTATTGGGAGGAGCGCTCGCAATTCTGGGACTGCTGGTCTGGTTGATCAGTATGAAAATATTCGAGAACAAAATTGTTGTCGCGGCGTTTCTGGGGACAGGAACCTTGCTTGTACTGGCAACAGGCTGGTGGCTGAAATTAAAAACGAAGTATCAGGTCGCCGGTCAGGCGGTTACGTTTCTTGGCTGCGTGGTGATGCCTCTGAATCTCTGGTTCTATCACTCGCAAGGTTTAATTCTTATTACGGACCACCTTTGGCTGGGGGGAGTTGTCTGCTGTCTGTTCTATTTTGCAACAGTAAGAATTCTGCGCGATCCGATGTTTCTGTATGCGGCTCAGGCTGGCATTACAATGACCGTACTGCTTCTACTTGCTGATCAGGGGAATCTGACAAATTCAACGCATTTCAGTCTTTATCTGGTTGTACTGGGAATGATTTCGCTTCACGCGGGACGTATTTTCCCGGAAGATTCTTCTGAATTTCCTCGCGAAAAATATGGCATGCCGTTGTTCTGGAGCGGGCAGATTCAAATGCTGGTCGCGATCGGTTTCCTGTTTGCCTGCCAGAGCATCACCTGGGGAGTGGAGCTGCTCAATGGTTTCCCTCTGTTTCAGCGTGGGCTTTTCCGGTTGCCGGACCAGTTTCCGATTAATATCGCAAATCATTATGTGCTGGCCTGCGGACTCTGGCTGGCGGGGGTTTATGCTTCGCTTTATTCCTCTTTGTTTGTCAAACGGACTCGCTGGGCAACCGGGTGTGCCGGCTTTTGTCTGGTAATGGCTGAAGTGACGTTGTTCAAAGCTCTTAATATTCAACAGGAAGGGATGATCGCCTTTCTGGCAGGGACGGCGTTGCTGCTGCATGTGGTCAATCACTTCCTGCTTAAACAGAACAGACAGTTCGATGGTGCGATCACGACGATGGCTTCAGGGCTTTCAGCCATTGCGGTTCTCTGGGCATTGATGCTGCATTTCGGGGCAATCAAAGCAGATTACGGCAACCTGCAGAATCATTATGAATTCACATGGGGCTTCGTCGCAGCGACTCTGTTTTCTGCTGTTTGTTCACGAGCGATCCAGGTCTTTACGTGGAAAAGCCAGCCACGTGTTTCTGCACAGTATTTCTTTCTCAGTGCAGCTGCGTTGATGATTGCAGCCAGCGCCTCGTTACATCTGTTTGCCTGGGATCAATGGAGTCAACGTGCCCCTGTTTTGATACTGATTCCGGTTTGTTATTTAATTGCGTCCCGTTTCTGGCGAGGAAAATTCCCGGAAGTTCCGCTGTACGGTGTGGCTCATGTCGGGACCGCAGTCGTGCTGTTGCATGTTTTCTGGGCCTCTCTGGCACAGGGGCAATCACTTCTGTACGTTCCCCAGGGAAGCAGGGTCAGTCTGTTTGTCGGGCTTCTGTTTCTTGAAGCGATGGCGTTTTATTCTCTGGCCGGCTGGTTGCGAAAACGTAGTATCAATATCTATTTTGCAGCCGCATCGTTATGTGGAGCCATCTGGCAATTCAGTGGTTACTTAAGTATCGCGCCGCAGTGGTATGTCGTGGTCTACTCGATTCTGGGTGTGATCAGCCTGATCGCCGCGCGATTTATCGGACTGAAAGAAGAAGTCCGCTACAGCGAACACCGAGAAGCGAGAAAAGTGGTTCGCGGCCCAGGGCTGCCTTTCTATCAATCGGGAAATGCAGTGCTGCTGGTTGCGATGTTTACGGCGTTCAACCATGCAGCTAACGAAATTCATATCAGTTATTCGGTTCAAAGTGGTCAATTTGCAGGCTGGCTTGAACTACTGAGTCTGTTTTTAACCATTCTGGCCGGTGCCGCCGGGATCGTGCTATCTTTGAACGGCCTCTGGAAGCGGATTTATATCATCGGCTCGGTTTGTCTTTCGGCTCAGATTTTCATTTTACTGAACGTGCTGGTCGATCTCTCCCGCTGGCAGAAACTGGAAATCTTCTGTGTGACTATTGGTATCGGCATTCTCGTGCTTTCGCACATCGGGCTGTTTAACAGGGCCAGCGCGTACTAAGTTGTTGTGTTGGTAAGGACTTGCAGCAAGT
>WFOZ01000282.1 GCA_015487825.1 Planctomycetaceae bacterium | reverse complement strand
CTTTTGACATTCTGCAGTTCGGCTGGGTCAGGCAGTTCCTGAATGAGATCAGAAACAGACAAACAGACGATTTTGAAGGCGCGCTGTGCACGTTGCGTGTCAACGATCAACTTATTGGTGCTCATCTGGGAATGAAAACCGACACGGTCTTTCATTACTGGTTCCCGGTTTATGATCAGAGTTTCAATAAATACTCGCCCGGTTTAATCCTGCTTCTGAAAACAGCACAAGCCGCAGCAGAGATCGGAATTCAACGGATCGATCTGGGGAAAGGGGACGAACGATACAAAAAATCGCTCGGTTCAGGTTCCATTTCCGTTGGCGAAGGCGTTGCAGACAGACGCTCGGTTCATCACGCCGTTCGCAGTATCTGGTTCCGTACCCGCGAATGGTTGCGGACCTCCCGGTTACGAAACACACTTCAATACCCCAAACGCATGATACGATCTTTCAACACAAAAAATGCAATGAACTAACCGAAGTTTTCGCACAAGAGCTTTCATCAGACAGAGACAGATTTATGATAAAACGAATATCCTGCAACTACAATCTTTGCAAAGCAACAGATCTTACAGATGAAGACTGGACGCGATGGCTGCAGATTCAGAATTCCTGCAATGATCTGTATAGTCCGTTTTTTCATCCGGGATTAACGCGAGCCGTTGCTGCCGTGCGCGATGATGTGGAAGTTGTTGTATTACGCAACGACAAAGAAACCGTCGGCTATTTCCCTTTTCAACGCTGTCCCGGAAATATGGCTCAGGCTGTTACCGGACGTCTCTCCGAATACCACGGAGTTATCTCGTTGCCCGGTGTTCATTTTGAACCTGAAGAGCTGATTCGAGCCGCCGGTTTACGCGCCTGGTATTACGACCATCTGCCTGTTTCACAACATCAGTTTGAACAGCACATCTGGGGAAAAACAGACTCACCTTACATGGACCTTTCCTCGGGGTACGAGGCGTACCGCGAAACCGTCAAAAAGAAGGGATCTTCTCTGTCGCAGGTGGAACGCAAAAGCAGAAAAATGGCCCGCGAAATCGGTCCTCTGAAATTTGAATTTCATTCTACAGATGAAAATGCATTTCAATCGTTAATCGAATGGAAATCGAAACAGCATCAGCGAACCGGCGTGCTCCAAATCATGAAAGTTGAATGGGTTCCATCGTTACTGAATCTTCTCAGACAAAATCAGTTCCACGATTTTAAGGGCCAGTTTTCCACCTTATATGCTGGGGAGAACCTGGTTGCTGTCCACCTTGGTTTGCGTAACGATAATGCGCTACATATCTGGTTTCCGACCTACAATCTACAGTATGAAAAATACTCTCCCGGTTTAATTCTGTTACTGGAAATGGCAAAGCAGGCCGCAGCAGAAAACCTGAAACGGATTGACCTGGGACGTGGAGAAGAACGCTATAAAGCAAATTTCAAAACAGATGACCTGTCCATCGCAGAAGGAGCCATCGATCTGCGGCCAATCTCTTCACAACTGCGCCAGGGCTGGTTCAAAACAAAACGCTGGATTCGTACCTCGCCCTACCGCAAGCAACTGGAACTGCCACTTAATGCCTGTCGAAAATTAAGACAATGGAAAGCATTTCGCTAATCTCGCAATGTGAACTTCCACCAAAGGCAATAGTTACTGCCTGAAACCCTGCAACGAATTCGTAAGGGCAACCAGATTCAGGAATCCGGTTTTAATTGTTGATGCTGCTTTGACCGATCCACTCGGTGAGTGCCTGTTCCGGAGAAGGGATGATTTTTGCCAATCTTTTTGAAAGAGGCAGTGCTGCAGCACGCTCGGGATAGTTAGCGTAGTCAAGAAGACTTCTTCGTGTTTGCGGATTATTATGCAGCATCCAATGGACCCAGGCCCACGATTCTGCATAGTCGAGCCGTTGCATCTCGCCCACGGCATCAAGACGTTCCAGTCTTTTCAGATTCGGCTTCCAGCCATTATGTTGAATGCGGGCCAGTTCGCTTAAGTAATCGGCTCGTGGAATACCGGCCGCTGTCGAGAGTTCAAAGTATTCAGCAAGGCCCTCATCTAGCCAAAGCGGCACCGCAGGTAAAGCGGAATGCAAAACACCGTGTGTGAATTCATGGCGAAGGTCTTCTCGAATCCGATCTGTCCAGACAGTATACACAGCCAGCTTGCGAGATGTCCCCACAAAATACGCCCTTCGGGGAGGCAAACCGGGATAATGATTGGTCAGAAATTTATGGTAGGAAGTTTCATCCTTGAACATGAAAACTTCGACCTGCTTCTCGCCCAGTTTCAGTTCAAGAGTCTGTGCAATCTGCTGCCGTAATTCTTTAAGCTCTTCAATTAACGGGTCATCGGAATCGAGTTTAACATCGCTATGCAGAATAACGTGTTTCGTTTTTATTCGATATTTCCCGGGTATATCATCATCGTTGTTTCCACGAAATGTACTGTTGGTACATCCCGGCTGCAAACTCATTAAGAGAGTCCCCAGGAAAACAATCATCAGTTGTTGGAGTTTCTGCCTGATCACATTACGCCTTCTTGCCAGCTGAAGCCTCACTATCGAGGATACTTCCAGGGTGGAAGTTTCGCAAAACCAGAGAAACAAGGCAAGATCGGTTTACAGAATCGCTTCGCCTATTAGTGGCGAAAAAATGTAACCCGTTTCTCCTGAACAGGTTATAGAACATTCCAGTCCGTATTTTATTTTGAGACCCCTTTAATCTGAAAGTCATCGTAAAACATTTCGCGTTTACCGGTAGTCAGATTGACCTGATCTTTAGTGGAATGTGCAAGACCTTCTGACTGAAAACGACCAATAAACTTACCGTCAATAAAGCTCTCCATTACATCACCCTGAATGCGAATAAGAAGTTGGTGCCAGGCTGATTTGTCCAGATCGATTTTATGTCTGGAAGATTTCGTTTTCAGCATTTCGACAAGTGAGGCGTCCAGTTTTTTCTTCGCTTTACGCATGTCGCGAATATCTTTTCGAAAGATACCGGTTTTCCCATCGTACATCACCAGAAATTTTTCCGAGACTGCCACGTGACAGATATGCCCCGCGTGAGAGGATTTACAGGTTCTGTCCCGGTACATCACCTGAAAGTTTTTAGATCCGGCAAACTTGAACCGAACCGATACTTCCAGATCACCTTGTGGTTCGATTCGGATCGTATTAACCGAAGGATGGTCGGCATCTTCGGGAGTAATGCCTACCATAACACCATCACGAATTGTCGAAGCACTTTTATACATTCCCCATCGTTTACTAAGTTTACCAGCTGAAAATTCATCTTCAAAAATGACATGCTGAAAATGTTCGGGAGAAATTTCTGCAGGTCCCGGTCCGGGTTCAGCCGCATCTGCTCTCATCAGAGCCAAAGGGATAAAGAAAACGGCGAGAGAGGCAATCTGTTTCATAATTTCTGTTCCTGTTTGCAGACAATTAATAGAGGTGAAGCTATTATACATCCGGTTTCAGAAATGGCGAGTCTGTTGCAACTGCAAATTAACCCTGTTTTTCCAAACGAGTAATTTCATCATGTCCAACAACGTTCAAAATATTTGCGACTTCCTTGATCAGTTTGCTCCACTTGTCACTGCAGAAAGTTGGGATAACGTCGGTTTACTACTGGGAGATTCTGCCTGTGAAATTGATTCTATCCTCACCTGCCTGACGCTGACTCCTGATGTGGCAGCCGAGGCGATTGAGCGAAAAGCTGGTTTGATTGTCACGCACCACCCGATTCTCTTTCAAGCTGTGCAGAAAATTACAACGGCTACACCAGAAGGACGAATGCTGCTGGATTTAGCAGCGAACCACGTTGCAGTCTACAGTCCGCATACCGCCTTTGACAGCGCGATCAAAGGCATCAATCAGCAATGGAGTGAGCAATTGAATCTTCAAAACATTCAGCCGTTACGACCATTTAGCGAAAATGAGGTTTCCGATATATCTCCCGGCTCGGGTCGATGTGGCGATTTACCGGAATCTGTTTCGTTAAGCCGGCTAATGCTAACTGTCAAACAGACCTGCAAGATAAAACAGCTGCAGTTTGTAGGTGAGTCCGATTCAACAATCAATAAAGTTGCTGTTGCATGCGGAGCCGCAGCGGAATTCATGCACGAAGCGACATTGCTCAACTGTGACGTATTAATAACAGGCGAAGCTCGCTTTCATGCCTGTCTGGAAGCGAGGACAAAACAGATCGCATTGATACTCGTCGGACATTACGCTTCCGAACGATTTGCCTGCGAGCAACTGGCAACTATTTTACAAGCGGAGTTCCCCGAGTTGACCACCTCAGCCAGCCAAATTGAATCTGATCCAATACAATTCGGCTAACCTTCACGCAGCAAGTTTTCCCTAACGACGGCTTTCCATAGCCGTCGTACATCACGGTTCATTCTCTGGTTGCGGCTATACCGCGCTGAAAGCAAGCCTGTTT
>WFOZ01000281.1 GCA_015487825.1 Planctomycetaceae bacterium | reverse complement strand
GCGGGATTATTATTGGTGGGGCGAGAATGACGCATCAGGCGGTTGAAAAAGCGATTTCTGTTGGGGCATCCGCAGTTGTTTCGGGCGGGATTGATGATCAGGATTTGAAAAACATTCTCGGCTACGATTTAGGTGTTGCGATTACCGGGACAGAAAAAATAGGAACGACCGTCATTATTACCGAAGGGTTTGGCGATATCGCGATGGCTCGCAGGACGTTTGAACTGTTCCAGTCGCGAGTTGGATCAGAAGCTTCTGTGAATGGGGCGACACAAATTCGAGCTGGGGTGATGCGGCCGGAAATTGTGATTCCAACAACAGGAGATTCTTCCGGTGATCTGTTTGATGACGGAGCGGTTGAAGGGCTTCTGGAACCGGGGACATCGGTACGAATTATTCGAGACCCCTATTTTGGATTGATTGGCGATGTCGCCAGTTTGCCGCCAGAGCCGACTGTACTCGGCTCTGGATCGAAAGCGAGAGTTCTGGAAGTGAAAATGGATGACGGGCAACAGTTGATAGTCCCCCGTGCCAATGTCGAAATTATTGCTGGATGAAAAAGGACAGAGCATGAAGCAGTTCCATTATTTAATCTGTCTGACTCTCTTTGGATTGGTCATCCAGTGCGAGGGACTGGTCTACGCAGGCGATCAAGCGAAACTGACCATCAAAGATCATCCTTTTGATGGCGGAGATAAATTCGATGTCACCATTGAACTCCCTGAAAATGTGTACGATTCTCTCACCGCCGAAAAGCCAACGGGTACCCTTTTGCTCAAGCAGTCTGAAGAGGATGGTGGTCTTTATAAAGAAATCGCCAAGTTTCCCCCGAATGATGGTTCGTGGAAACTGGATGAACAGACTCGCACAGCTTCGATTCAACTCAGCGGGTTGAGTTTGAAGTCAGAGTATTTTTTTCGTCTTTACTGGAAGCAAGGGGACAATAAAAAACAGATGATCGCTGAAACGGCCAAACCGCTTCAGACCAAACGAGAATGGTTTCTGGGTGATAAATGGAAATTGGCGGGTGTGGGGATTCTTATTTGTGGTTCGGTCATCTTTTTTATTGAAGTCGCTAAACGCGGCTGGAAACTGAAAGTGCGACGTATTGCAGGGTTGGAAGCGGTTGACGAAGCAGTAGGACGAGCGACCGAAATGGGGCGTTCTGTTCTATTCGTCCCCGGGATTCAGGATATGAACGATATTCAAACGATTGCCGGCTTGAATATTCTTTCTCACGTTGCACAAACTGCAGCCGAGTACGATGCAAAAGTGGAAGTACCAACTTCTCGAGCATTGGTGATGACGGCTGCCCGCGAAACATTGCAGGGTTCCTACCTGGCGGCTGGAAGACCGGAAGCGTACAACCCGGACCTGGCTTATTACGTCACTGATGAGCAATTCGGTTACGTGGCGTATGTTTCCGGAATGATGGTGCGGGAAAAACCGGCTGCCTGTTTTTATCTGGGGGCGTTTTTTGCAGAATCGCTGATTCTGGCAGAAACGGGCAACTCTGTTGGTGCAATTCAGGTGGCAGGGACTGCTCAGCCTTCTCAGTTGCCTTTCTTTGTCGCAGCTTGTGATTACACGTTGATTGGCGAAGAACTATTTGCCGCTTCCGCCTATCTTTCCGGGTCGCCTGAAGAACTGGGAAGTTTGAAAGGACAGGATGTCGGAAAAATTATTGTCGCAGTTTGGCTGTTGGGAGGATCTGTTTTTGCCACGTTAGCGGTCTGGGGTATTTTGTAGAATCGTAGCATTTATAAGGCAACCTTTGGGCAATGCGTGGTCCGCAATAGTGGACCCTACGATTAATCTGGAAACGTTAGTTTAGACTGTGCCTGACGAGAATAGAATTTAATCTCTGGCATTTCAGTTTTGTCAGTTTGAAGAGACGATAGTTATTGTTTGACCAGAATTAAATCAATTTTTTAATGAGTTTTATTGAATTAGAACGGGAGTTTCGCTCGTGAAACGTACGGTTCCGTTATTGATAGCCGCCTGTTGCGGCGTTGTGTTAATCATTACTGCCTTTATTCCCGCAACGGTCAGTTGGGGAGAGACGGCGACGGTCTGGTTCGACATTCTTGCAGCGATTGCGTTTGTTCTGGGAGGTGGAAATCTTCTCAAAATACATTTGAAGAAGGTAAGTGATCGAGCAGCCGGCTGGGCTTATTCGCTAATAACTGTGCTTGCGTTTTTGATTACGTTGACGATTGGGTTGACCAAGTGGAGTGTTCCCCCGGCAACCGACCAGGAACGCTACGGCGAAACATTCGCGACGCTTCCATTGGATGATTTGCCCAAATCTTTGACGTTTACAGAACAAGTTGATCTGGATGCGAAATATGCGAGGGAAGAACTTCCAGATTCGGTTAAAAGGCAACTGCAGCTCAAACAGGAAAATGACCGAATTGTCTCGTTAATATTTCGAGGTTGGATGAAACCCGGTCAAGCACAGGAACTGCTGGCTGCTCACCAGAATCTTGAGTGGCAAAGTGCGATTGAATCACTTGCCGAAAAAGCGGCCGTTCCGAAATCAATGCGAGGAAAAGTCATTTATCATGCCGACCACGAAGTTCTCAGCGCGGCCGGGGTGCTTACAGAGAATGGCGAAAAAGAGTTACTCGCGATGGAGGCTTCAGACAACTGGGATGAAGCGGTCAGGACACTTACTGAAAAGACACATCGAAAAACAACATTTCAACTGCGTGAGATTCCTGCCCACTTCAAGATACCGGAGCAATTCGCCGGGCAGGTTAAACTTGTTGATCAATCGCTCGAATTGACTGGTCCGCTAACGCCTGCCATGCAAAATGCCTTCACAAATATTTTTCCACGCAGCAGGCCAATGTCGAAAAAAGATACGAAGGATTTTGTCCAGAAAGTTGCCACTCTGGATGGTGGATTAACAAAAGAGCAAAAGCAGCTTTTCACTGCATTACTGGGAGTCAGCTGGAATGCTGATCAACTGATTGCAGTTTTGGATGAGGCGGGAAAGAGCAAACCGGTAATAAAAACGTATCGAGAATTATTGAAAGAGAAACAGTCGGGAGTGCGGGAACTGGAGCCGACAAAACCATCAACAGCACCGGATATTAAACTAAATAAGCAGCAGATAAAATTCATTCGGGATAACGTGGATAATCAGCAGTACGATTTGGGTAATCTTGCCGGCGATCTGAAAGAGCGTGGTGACTGGAACACTTCTCAGCAACAGGCGTTAGGTAAATTTCTTCAAAAAGCTCCGACGATTGGTGCGAGAAATAAATTGATTTGCCTGGCGTTGACTAAAGGGAAATCAAAACTTTCCGATGCACAATACTCTTATTTATTGGAACCGTATCGAGTAGAACATCTCTGGAATGGACAGATTTACGATTTACTGGTGAAATCGCATGAAGTAAAATATCCCTGGTCAGGAGCTTATTTGCAAACAGGTTCCCCCTTCTGGTTTGCTTACGAGTATGCTTTTAAGCCACTGACTGCGACAATGTTTTCTCTGCTCGCGTTTTATGTTGCCTCGGCTGCGTTTCGGGCATTTCGCGCGAAAAACTTTGAAGCATTTCTACTGCTCGGAACAGCATTTATCGTGTTGCTTGGAAGGACCTTTGCCGGAGCGTGGCTGTCATCTCTTGTGCCTGATACTCTGCCGATGCTGCGAGTCGAAAATATTACGATTTTCATCATGTCGGTTGTCAACACGGCTGGTAACCGCGCGATTATGATTGGGATTTCACTCGGGATTGTTTCCACTTCACTGAAAATATTACTTGGCGTCGACAGATCGTATCTCGGTTCCGGTGAAGATTAGGCTTTGCCAGAAAACGGTGCAGCTGCGGTCGCCAGACTGCGGGAACTTCATAATCAGGAAATTGAAATGGGTATTGCAATTATCGAAAAGCTGGCCAGTCTGGATCGTCGATGGATATTTCTGTTGATGTTTCTTGCGGTCGCAATTCCAATTTTGCTCGAACTGGAATTTCCGGAAAAACCGACATTGCTCGCTCAGGATGTTTTTGATGAAATTGAAAAGCTTGAGCCTGGTGATAAAGTGCTGCTTGCATTCGATTACGACCCTGCCAGTGAGGGAGAACTAGGTCCCATGGCAACTTCGTTCATTCTGCACTGCGCGAATAAAAAGTTGAAGATGTATTTTCTTTCGCTTTTTCCGGTTGGCCCACAAATGGTCGAAGATGGAATTACGAAAGTTATACTGACGGATTTCCCCGATCTGGTTTACGGCGAAGATTATGTCAATCTCGGATACAAGCCGGGATATGAGGGAGTCATTAAAGTCATTATGACCGACCTGCGCGAACTCTATACGACCGATGCCCGGGGACAAAATATCGATCAGATACCGATGTGTCAGGATGTTGAAAATGTGCAGGATATGAAACTGATTTTGAATGTCTCTGCCGGATATCCCGGCAGTAAAGAATGGGTGCAATACGGTGCCACGGCTTATCCCGATAAGGTGAAAATGGTAGCGGGTGTGACCGGTGTGCAGGCACCCTACATGTACCCTTATGTCCCGAAGCAGTTGAAGGGACTACTCGGTGCGATCAAAGGAGCCGCAGAGTACGAAACACTTGTGAATGAAAAATACGTCGAAGGAGAACCAAAACCGGAATACCGCGAAGGTGTCCGCCGAATGGGCCCACAACTGATTGCCCATCTGTTGATGATCTTTTTGATACTGGCGGGTAATATTCTGTTTTTCCTGCAAAAAAGAATTCAACGACTTTGAATATCAGACAAACAGATTGGCTGAATTGACTTCAACTGATTTCTATAAAGTAGCTTTTCATGAAATTTGAACATACAAAATTGACTCTCCTTTTTCTGTTCATCGCAGCCTTTGCGATTTGGCAGACAGTTAACGATTCTGAAAAACTGGCCGGACGGGAATATGTGAAACAAGTAGAGGGACAATGGGTTCCCGCCGACGAAATCGACAGGCAGGCCGGGATTGCCCAGGTCAGTACATCTCGTTCGATTGGTTTGTGGGTCGGTGCGTTTTTTACACTGTTTATCTTTTCGTTTCTGTACAAGGATAATCCTTTCTATAAAATGGCAGAATCGACCGTTGTTGGGGTTTCAGCCGGGTATGTAATGGTTGTCGGATTCTGGACAACGATTATTCCGAACCTGTTGGGGAAATTGACGCCGGGCTTGATTCAACAGTGGGCGATGCCGGGGCTTTCCCCTGAGCAGGCACCTGGTGCATGGGTTTATATTTTTCCGCTGATTCTGGGAATTATGCTCATCATGCGTTTGGTTCCCAAAGCGAGTTGGATTTCGGTCTGGCCGTTAGCGTTCATCATCGGCACAACCGCTGGGCTTCGCATGGTTGCATTTCTGGAAGCGGATTTTCTCAGCCAGATTGAAAACAGCATTGTTCCGTTTGTTGAGATCGATGAAACGAACAGTGTCGATTATTGGCAATCGTTTCAGAATATCTTTTCGGTCGTGAGCATTCTTGCCTGTCTGGTTTACTTCTTCTTTTCTATTGAACACAAAGGAGCGGTGGGCAAGGTTTCACGATTCGGAATCTGGATTTTGATGATCACTTTCGGCGCGATGTTCGGCATGACCGTGATGGGCCGTATCGCGTTATTGGCAATTCGTCTGGAATTTTTGTTTCGAGAGTGGTTGAATCTGCATTTATAAGGGTTTGCTTTTATCGTTCAAGATTGTTGCGAGAAATAATAGTTTCGTGTGCCCCGGCTCTGTGAGCCGTGCGAACTGGAATCCAAGATTTATTTTTTAAATTTGGGTACCTATTCAGCAATGCTTGGTTATTGGTAACTATTCAGAGGGAGGGTGGCAGGGGACAGATTGTTATTTGAAAAGTATGAATACCCATCTGGCTTTCACACAATCTGCCCCCAGAATTGGACATCTCATTACATCTGGGGGCAAATTGTCGCCAGCCGTACGTCAATTGTTCACGCTATTTCCGACAATTTGTCCCCAGCCACCCATCACTGAATAATTACGGTTATTGCAGAAATTAAGGTTGTTTGTAGGGTCCGCTACCCGCGGACCACCGCAGAAACAGGAGGAGCCACCTCCCATCGTGGTCCCCGGGTAGCGGCCCCTACGCCAACGCTGAATAGTTACGTTTTTCGTTAAACAGCAAGGCTTTATTGTCCAGCTGACCTGTCCAGTCGTCTTCGGCGCGAGAGAATCTGCCTGATGCATATTGTCAGAAATAGCGGGACGATTAAAGAAGCGGCCAGAATCCAGGGCAACCAGGCGGGATCTGAAAACCAGCTTCCGAATCCTGCATAGACCAGCGATATTGCAAAGTTGCTAATCGCAAGAGAAAAGTAAAATGCAAAGCGTCGCATGAAAAGACTGCCAACAATCAACACAGCAGTTTCGCCCAGAATTGGCAGAGGTCGCGTCAAAACGATCACCAGAAAGCCATATTGTGAAACTAATTCCTGCATATGCAGGCGGTCTTCTTCGCAGCTTAAGCGATTGATCAACCTGCTACCCCACAAGCGGCTCAATTCATAGCCTAGCAGCCCGCCAAGTGTTAAGCCGGCAAACGATGCTCCTGTTGCAGGAATAATTCCGCATGTTGCCCCGGCATATGTAATGACGGCAGAGGACGGAACAGGAAGAAAAATATCGACCATCAAAGCGATTACGACAGCTGACAGACGCAACGGCAGGGAAAGCTCACTTTGAACCCAGCTCTTGATTGCTCCTTCGAGAAATTCACCTCCCAACAGGAAAGGAATAATGGGGATCAGCATCGCCAGGACAATTAAGCCTGCCAGCTGGACGATGCTCTTCTTTTTCGTTCCGGAAGAAGGGGGCTGCTCAGACACAAATTGCTGCCCTATCTACTGCTGTATTCGGCAAGCAGGCTTCGCTGGTAATCGTGAAAAGAGACGAACTTCAATTGCCCGTCGCGTAATAAATGCTTCCACTCGGTAATACGAAATCGATCATGTTTTTCGAGTTTCCAGTTTATTACATGTTCTGCACTCAACTTCGAATTCGTGGTATCCGCAAGAGTGAGAGTTACTTTAATTGGGAGTAAATTGCGTTTTTCCAATTCTTCATTCAGTTGTAATCGGGAAGCAGGCATTAGTGATTTGCCATGCAGGACAAAATTCAACTGAGCGGCCCAGTCTGCATATTGTCGAAATGCTTTAGCAATATCTGCGTTGGGAGCAGGAATTGTTTCGGCGACATATGAAATCTGAGGGCTGGTGCAAGACAGGATATTATTTTCGGAGTTGAAGATGATTTTAAATCGAGGGTCCAACTGAAAGGCAACAAACTCGGCTTGCCGGGTCGCTTCTGACTCGCTCAGTTCTGTCAGGTATTCTTTCGCCTGGTTTTTAGCCACTTTTTGAAATTGTTTCAATTCACTGAAAGCGACAGTACAGGCCAAATCGTGTTGCCCGCTGATAATTGTAAAGCGTTGCTGGAGTGGATCGTAGACTACGAGCTCTCCAACACTGTCCATATAATCGTAAACTTTGCCAGCATGCCAGATCGTCAAGCTACGAGCAATCACTTTCGGTTTCCCGTTGGCGTCCACATCCTGATGATCGAAAACATGAGTGTAAATGCGATAATCCTGTGCAGAAACAGTGCTCTGACAGACTAATAATCCAAGCAGAAGAACGGAGAATCCGGAATTGAAATGTTTCATAGGAGCGAAAAACCTCTCGAATGAAAGGAAATATCAGGATGGGATTCCACCGGTCAATATTGAGTAGCCGAAGTGGAATTCGAGGCAGGGGAAAGGAGGTTAAGAAGGTATTTTAAGACCTGACGGGGAGTCTAACGACTCCTGAAAAGTACCTCAAGAGAGATCTGATTATGTCTCAATAGCCCTAAAACAGGAGTTAGAAATGTAACATTCACATTGAATTCGCCCATAGACTTGCTGAAAATGGTCAGATTACGCAACAATGGAGCCTCGATCTTTTCCTGTTGAGGTTGGTTGAAGATCGGTTTGTTTCGCTTGAAAATCCCGGCACGGTGGGTTTGTTTTGACAGCCGAAACCGAAATGGAATCTTGTTTGAAATTTGCGCAATACGCAAAGAAATTAACCGTTAGTAGTACATAATTCTGAGAGGTTACTGATGTTATTAATCACAGCCAGGGGTTTAGTGTTTCTCCTTCTTTTAATGGTCACGTCTTCGTTTTCACTTCCTGTAGCTCAGGCACAAGAGCAGGGAAAGTGGATTCAATTATTCAACGGAAAGAATTTGGAGGGGTGGACGCCTAAAATTAAAGGTTATGAACTGGGAGATAACTTCGGTAATACTTTTCGTGTTGAAGATGGTTTAATAAAAGTCCGCTACGATCAGTACGATAAATTCGACAGACGATTTGGGCATCTGTTTTATAAAGATCAGTTTTCCCACTACCGACTCCGAATTGAATACCGATTTGTAGGGGAACAAGCAGAAGAAGGCCCCGGGTGGGCTTATCGAAACAGTGGAGCCATGTTGCATGGCGAGTCTCCTGAAACGATGGCTATTGATCAGGATTTTCCTGTATCAATTGAAGCCCAGCTTCTCGGTGGAGATGGCAAGAATAAACGAACGACCATGAATCTTTGCACTCCAGGGACGAATGTGGTCAAGGATGGCAAGCTTTTCAAGCCTCACTGCACCAAGTCTTCTTCGCAAACGTATCATGGAGATCAGTGGGTCACCGTAGAAATGGAAGTGCATGGAAACGGCATCATCAAGCATATTATCGATGGAAAAGTTGTCCTGGAATACAAACAATCTCAGCTTGACCCACGGGATGAACATGCTCGGGAACTGATTTCAAAAAACGGCGGAATCATGCTTTCAAAAGGGACGATCTCTTTACAATCAGAATCACACCCCATCGATTTCCGTAAGGTGGAACTGCTGGTTCTGGAAGAATAACCTTGTGGGATCCTCTATTTATCGTTTGGAGATACGGTAACCGGTTTTTTGAAGCGTTTCACCAACGCGATCAAGATGACTTCCCTGCACTTCGATGACATTTTCTTTGAGTGTCCCACCAGCTCCACAGGTTGTTTTCAATTTCAGAAGCAACGCGGGTAAGTCATTATCAGAGGCTGCCAGTCCTCGAACAACAGTAACCAGCTTCCCTTTTTTTCGTTTTTCGACAGAAAGGGTAGCTGTCTGTTTCTCGGGAGGGACCATCGGTGCCGTTTCCGGCAGGCAACTGCATTGTTCATCAAGCTTGCCACACTGTTCGCATCGTAACGGGCGATCAAACGGTGTTCCTTCAAATAATCTCATCAACTTATTCCAATCCCCGATATACGCGAATTTTCTTTAGAGAACCACTCTGCAAAATGTAGGATGGCGATCTGATAGATCGAAATCAATAGTGTGTCACGGCTCTGTGAGCCGTGACACACGAATTTGGGAATTTGCTGCGAATGGGTTGCAGGAAGCGTTATGAAGAAGATTTTCGGGATCGTTTTCGCTTAAGTGGTGGAGACTCTGG
>WFOZ01000280.1 GCA_015487825.1 Planctomycetaceae bacterium | reverse complement strand
CGCCTGCGAACACACGGGTTGATCAAAAAGATTGGCCACAGTTACAAATACTACCTGACCAAATTAGGCCAAATAACCATCATCGCCGCCACAAAAATTCACGAAACACTCCTGGTTCCTACCTTTATGAAAACAGCCCTTGAATAAAAAATAAAAAAATATCCTGCCACTTTTGCGCAGCATTTCATTGATAAGATACTAAGGGGCAACTTCGCTGATTTGACTGACTTGCAGGGACCAGGAAATTGTAATTAGTGTGACAATAAAAATACTGATGATATTAAGCCAGAAGCCGGTACGTATCATCTGCCAGACAGTCAGGCGATTGGAACTGAAAACGATGGCATTGGGAGGTGTGGCAATGGGAAGCATAAACGCACAACTGGCTGCAATTGTTGCAGGCAGCATCAGCATTCGTGGGTCAAGTGATAAGGCGACAGCAGTCTCTTTCAGCACAGGAAGCAGTGCATTGATCGTCGCGGTGTTGGAGGTGAACTCGGTGAGATAGATCACCAGCGTACTGACAGAGAAAATCTGCATGGTGCCTCCCATCGGTTTGATATTTTCAGCCAGAATCTGACCAAGCCAGACTGAAAGTCCGGTTGAAGTGCAAGCTCCGGCGATTGCAAACCCACCTCCGAAAAGAAGCAGAATTCCCCAGGGAGTTTTCTTTTCGATCGTTTCCCAGTCCATGAGATATTCGTACTGTTCTGTCTCTTTATTTCGAACGGGGATCAGAAACATCAATATCAACATTGCCAGACCGGCTGTGGAATCATGCAGGTATCCACTGTAATTGTATCCCGGGTTGAACGATTGAATAAGCAAAGTCAAACCACGCTCCCAGCCGGGAATGAGAATGCCGCCAATTTCGATACTGACTCGTGTAAGCCACAGCATTGCTGTTGTGAGAAAGACAAGCAGCATCAGCCTCTCACCTCCCTGAAGTTTTCCCAGTGAGCGATACCTTTGCAAAATCACCTCACGAGCTTGCCCATCAAAAACAATTCCTTTGCCAATCGGCCGGCAAACCAGAACCCACGTAGCAATAAATAAAGAGCCACTTACGGGTAAAAACATCAGTATCCATTGCCCAGATGAGACAGAATAACGTTGAACTTCCTGGGCTGATGCTCCCGATTCAGCCCAGAAGCCGGCGTAGACGGCATTGGTAGGCGTGCCGATCAGTGTGCTCAATCCACCAATGCTTGCCGAGTAGGCGATGCCCAGTAACAGCGCAACCGCAAATTTTGAAACGGTTGCCGGTTCATTCTCCTGAGTTTTTTCACTTCCACTTTCTGAGTGCGTCAAAGAAGTAATCACAGCCAGGGCAATCGGAAGCATTAACAGAGTTGCAGCGGTGTTACTGATCCACATCGAAAGTAGTGCAGTAGCAAGCATGAAACCTAAAACGACACGTTTCGGACTGGTTCCTATCGCCAGCAGACACAACAGGGCCAATCTGCGATGTAGCCCCCAGCGTTCCACTCCCAGTGCAATCCCAAACCCTGCAAAGTAAAGCAAGATTACCGAACTCATATAAGCTTTGCTGACCACATTAGCCGACTCTATTGCCAAGGCAGGAAACGCAACAAGAGGAATTAAACTGGTTACTGCCAATGGTAATGATTGAGTAGACCATAAAATGGCCATCATTACACCTACCGCAGCCAGGCGTTGTCCTGCAGGTGAGAGTCCTTCAATGTCCGGCCAGGACCAGATAGTAATCAATGCAATCAGCGATAGGACAAACGTGCCTAAGCGAAATTTGACAGAAACTCCAGAAGATTGAAAATCAGCCATCTTGATCTCAGTTTCTTTCTGAAGGGTAAACTCAGAAGTTCTCTGGGAACTCAAGAGAATTTCAAATTAAGTCAAACATAAACCATCTCTGGCGAGCTTTATATTGTAACTGATTTAAGTTCGAACGAATATTACCCGAGCGATCTGCTTCTTCCTCAACGGCCATTTCATTATCGAGACGCTGGTAATACGTCAGGTCTGAAATCAATAACTGACAATTTCAGCCAGAAGGAGTAACTGCATACTAACTCACTCAAGCCAGAGGAGAAAGCAATAGAGGTTCCTGGCATATGTTTTCTTCTTGGTATTTACGAGAAAAAAATACTGATTGTTGATTAGAATCTGGAGGTTTCAGTTTTGCATCATTGGTTCAAAACTGAAAAAATCATTGAATTTCAAAGCTTGCTGAAATTGATCGGCGTATACTTTTATCAGTGCTTTCACCTGAAGCTTAATGTTCTTTCGCAATTTTACTATTCCGGACTGATCGTTATGCCTATACCCGTAGATACAATGCAATCTTTAGAGCGTCTCAATGCGTTTCAGGATGATTTTACTGAGGAATCTCTTCCGCAGTGGAAACGTTTTCTCTCGAAAAAAGACAGTCTTTTTTTGTTGATGTTAATCATCGGCCTGTTCAGTTTTGGCATGCTGTTGTTGCTTCTTGTCAACAAAAATATAAAAAAGAGTGCTGATGTAAAACCACAGCCAATTGCACCGCAGGAAAAACCGGATGTGCTGGAAATTCCTTTGGGAGAATTTGAGTCTATGAAAAACAGCCGAATAAAACCGGGCTACATTTCGGTAATTGAATACGAAACAACCCTTTCCATGGAAGGGAGCATGCTCGGCTTAATGCAGAAGGAGCGGGTAATTTTAAGCAGAAAAAACCGCCTGCGTTCTATCGTTGAAGTCGTTGTCAATAACGCTTCGCCTCAGGAACTGAATGAGCCAGACCTTAAAACGATCAGAGTTTCCATTCTGGAAGATATCAACAACGTACTGGGTGAGGATGCAGTGAATGAGGTGCTGTTTCCACATTTTGTGACATTTGACCTGCCCGGTTTGCCCTGATCTGGAAGAGGTTTTACGTTCTGTTCATGCGGAAAGAGCTCATTGCATCCGACAGCACCCCGGGCCGCAGGGCGGAGCGTCGGAAGGAGGACAGGCCGCCCCTGTAATTGGCAGACTGTCACTTCCTGAAGTTCGTGAGACCGCTGCGCTGAGTAGCTTCTCCAACTGTTGAGATTCACACTCCGGGCAACTTACTTTTTCGTTGGCACGCACAAGCACTTCAAATTCACTGCCACATCCGCTGCATCTAAATTCAAATAAAGGCATCGTAAAATTTCTCGTTCTATTTAGCTGCTATCGCCTGAATTTCTTCTCATCAGTCAATGTGAAGCACCAACATAAGGTTCTCTTATTCCAACATTTCGAGCAGCCGCCTTTGGCGTAGAATTTCTCTTACCTGAGACTCCAGTGGGTCCGGAAAATCCTGAGTAAGTCCCGGTGAAGTTTCTCGCAGAAAAAGATCTTCATGAGTTTGATGCAAACTCTGGATTGAAAGAGGAGCTTGCTGCGATCTGGAGTCCGCCGAATCTCGAAACGGAGCGTAGGTATAGTCAACCGAAATAGAAGGTAGTGGCAGAGAACTCGTGCTTCGGTTGATTGCGGTGCGGTAAATACGCTTCTCAGCAGGACGCTCTGCGACAAAGACAAGCAGCAATGCCAGGCACGCCGCCGTTACCGAAAAAATCGGAACAATCTGCTGTCTCCAAAGACTGTATCGCGAGGGTCGGGGCTGAGAATCCGGAAGCCGATGAGCCAACTCGGACCAGAGACTTTTTTCCAGAAAAACAGCTTCTTTTTCGCCAGCCTGTTGCAGAGAATCCATCGCAGCACAAAGGTGCTCATAATGCTCTCGACAAGTTGGACAGTTTGCCAGAATCCTCCTGATATCTTCCGGAAGCTTCCCGGCAGAATCGTGATCAACCAGTAGAGCCAATCGTTTTCTGTTTTTTGCACAATGACACGACATAATCACTCACCATCCTTTTCAAGACGAGGCTCAAACGCCTCTCCCATCCGCTCTTTCCATAATTCTTTGAAGCGATTTCTCGCCTCTGCCAACCGCCAGCGAATTGTCGCTTCTTTCCGATTGACAATAGCAGCAACTTCAGCTGACGTAAAATGCTCTAAATCCCGCAATACCAGAACCGTGCGGTATTTCTCAGGAATATCCTGCAAGACCCGCTGAACTTCTTCGCTGATATCCTGCCTCTCCCGAGGATCAGCAGAACCAGGATTAACGGTTTTGTCCGGGCTGATCTCGCTGAATAGAGATGTCGCCCCCCGCCGTTTTTTCTTACGCAAATAATCGAGAGTTAAATTGACACCAATCTGAAACAGCCAGGGGCCAAATCTTCTGGAAAGATCGAACTGATCCAGATTCTCGTAAATACGGATAAAAGTCTCCTGAGCAAGATCTTCGGCCAACGCGTCATTACGTACAAACCGGTGGATGACACGAAATAACTTCTTCTCGTATCGTAAAACCAACTCCCGAAAAGCATCTCGATTTCCTGCTCGAACTTCTTCAACCAGACGCGCATCGCTCACGGGAGACCGCTGATCAGTCTCTGTTGTACCTGCTAAAACCTGATTAGCCACCTGATCTGTTTTCATTGGATCCTATATTGAAATTTCCTGGAAAAACGACGCAACCGAATTGACAGCAACAAGTTACGTCCTGGTCAGTCAAATCGTTTTCAGGCGATTTACGCCATTAAAACTGCCATTCTACTCTATAAGTACGTAAAACAGTCACTTTTTGTTGGAACAATTCATGACAATGTATAATCAACAACATATTAGTGTTTTTTTGTTTCGATAGATGGCAAAATGCTTATTCAGGCAGTTTTATCATAATTCAGCGAACCTGTAAGTCGAAAATGGGATCCAGCAGTTGCTTTCCGGAGACTCTCCTGATAAATTTCCCTCTCCGAACACAAAAAGCCCAGGTGGCGGAATTGGTAGACGCGCTAGGTTGAGGGCCTAGTGGGGGTTAACCCCGTGGAGGTTCGAGTCCTCTCCTGGGTATTTTTTGTCCTTTCTGTTACTAAATTATTTCTTTGCGGTTATCAGAACGGATCAGCTGTACCGGGCTTATTGGCTGTCTGGCTTTTTTGAGCCAGTCTCCGGCGGATGTTCTTTCCATTTCAGCATTGCTTCTACAGCTGAATGATCTGAAAGTGCTTCAACTTTATCATCAAGATATCGGTTAACCTGAACTTCTTCGACCTGGAGCCGTGAACCTGCCTGCTTCGTCTGACCAATGATTATGTAGTCGATGCGCGGACCGCCTGTTGGTTTGGTTTGGTATTTTGTGCCGCCATCTTTGCGTGGATGCAGCGTTGGCCAGGTATCGACAAGTTGATGATGGGGGGTAGCCCTGGTCAGTACGCCAAACAATTGATTGTATGTTGAGTTTGGAGTAACTCGATGTTTTGCATTCCCCCGGGTATTCAAATCACCCAGCAGAATAAAATCTGTATCTGCTGATGTCTGTTTATCCAGGAATTCTGCCAGTTCATCAAATTGTTTTCTTCGCAGCGATCCATCTCGTGCATTCAAAATGCGTCACAAAAACATCAAGCTGTTTCTGTTTTTTAAATTGTTTTTCAGGCAGGGCAACCCGGGCATGCAGCACTCCTTTGGCTGCGAATCCGTCAGCTTGAATTCCGTATTTCAACGGCGAACTGAAATTCCTGTAGATCATTGAATGCGTTTTAACAAACCGAAACCGGGAAATCAAAGAAAGGCCACCATTAAAGCGACCATCTCTGGGATCAGGGCCATAGATAATATGACAATCTTTCCCCCACTGTTTTTTGAGATGAGCATGTATGATTTGACGTGGCTCGTCGTCAAAAGTTTCATTCAGGCCGACGATATCAAAGGCGGACATTTTCTCGGCAATCTGATGAGCCCGATAGATTGGCAACGCACGTTTGTTTGTGTGCCTGGCTATTGCAGGCAGAAATTGAACATTATATGAAATCGCTCGAAAAGAGTTGTGGACCTCAGACGCTGCTTGATTACGAACTTGTTCCTGCCCCCAAAGACCGGTGGAAGGATGTTGCATCAGTAGAAGCAGTATGATTAGTCGGTACCAGTCCATGGACAACTTTCTTCCGTGACGGCAGTGCCTTGTCAGTAAATTAAATGATATTTCGCTCGTTTTCGGCTTGGAAACTGTCTGATTGAAACAGAGATGAGATTCGGAAGCAGCGGGGAATTTGTGAAAATGTCAGAAGACAATAATCAGTCTCTGTTTTTCCCGCAAAATTCTTGACTCAATTTTTATTTCATCCTTCACCTTGGCAGCGGCACCAGGGATTTTAATAATAAACTGTTTCGCTTCCATATCGAATTTGCCGTAAAACTTTTTAGGGAATTTATTTCCGCGATACTCGGCAATCGGTGTTGTATAACCATCATCACCAGTGAGAAACCCGGAGAGATCTTCTTTACGATACTTCTTGATTTTTTGGGGCAGTTTTATCTGGATGATAATCAGGTAATCCTGATGAGGCTCGGGATCCTGAGGGACCGTCCATGCTGTAAAGCTTCCCTTGCTGACAGCGTTGCCACCAGTGGGGATGCGAAAACCGATCTGT
>WFOZ01000279.1 GCA_015487825.1 Planctomycetaceae bacterium | reverse complement strand
GTTGAAGAGCCTGCACATAACGGAAAACGATTTCTGTTGAATGCTCTGCGGCAACCATCATTTCGGCCAGATCCGCAATTTCCTGGTCGTTAAGTACAATCTGATCCGCATTCAGGATTGTTTTCGTGATCTGACGGGCCGTTTCAGGCAATTGCTTAATTCGGTAGGATTGTTGCAGCAGACTCAACCCCGATTTCACTTCTCCGCGATGTAACGCAAGTTGCCCCATCCTGGAAAGAGTGGCAGCATCCTTCGGATTGACCAGCAGCTTCTGTTTAATTTCCGCCTGAACTTTATGAAGCGGTTGCAGGGCAGTCAAACGACCATTGCCAATGGTAACTAATTGATCCTGTGTAACAATAAGATTGCCGGTTTGAAAAGAAGGAACAGGTTTATTCGATGTGGTTTGTAAAGATGCCGCTTCGGTTGTTGCCAGTAATGCCCCGGTTACAACATCATACGAATGCAAACCATCGTGCTGTGTCGGCAACTGATAGACATCGCCACGGGCCACACCTCTGCCTGAAGGAGATGGAATCGAAACCGATTGAGGCCAGTTTGAAACTCCATGTTTCAGACTTAACGAACGCAACGTCTGCTTACCGATAATCAGAACATTTTTCTGTTTAACCACATCGATATAAAGTCCGTCCCGCCGAAGTTCACTCCAGAGTAATTTACCTGTAATTAAATCCAGACAGATTAAATCCTCGCTGTCTGCCGGTGTCAACAATAGATAATTGCCTGAAACCAGCGGAGTAAATTCCTGCCAATGCGATCCGGAAACCATACTGGAAATTGAAACCGGACGCAGCTTGTTTTGAGCATTCGACTGTCGTGCTGCCAGGGGATTTCCATTCTCTTGGCGAGTCGCTTTTTGTTTGTAAGAGTAAACCCAGCGGAGTTCTTTCGCTTCGAGATCAACTGCAATCACAGTTCCTGCATTGGTAGCACAGATAAGAAAAGGATCGTGAAAAGCTGGAGAACTGCCCGAAAGCCTGCGGGGACCATCGAACAGAATTTCTGATTCCGGTATCGCTAACGGTTGCATCCACAACGCTGCACCGGTCTGCGAATTTATTTCACTGAGGAATACCTGCCCTCCACTTTCAGAAAGCAGGTACGCATTTCCGGCAACAATAACGGGCGGCCCCAAAAAATAATGGCCTGAATACTCCTGACTTTGCCCACCAAACAGACCTCCCACTTCCCAGAGCAGACGTCCTGATTTCAGGTTGAAAGCGGAGAGTCGATTTGCATGGTTCGGCACAATCGAAATATCATCAATTGCCTGAAGAAATCCCTGAGAGGAGGCATTGATTTTACCGCATTCCCGAACAGCAAAAACATGGTTGCCGTCGCTGCTTAATGTTCCCGTAGTGAGATCGGCAGCAACCTGCTGGATAAGGTACTGTTCGTAATTAATTAATCCTCCGTTACTCTGGCTGGTTAGTTTTGACAGCAATTCCTCACTCTGCAAATATTCCAGAACATGATCATGTGTGGAAGATTTCCATAGTAGACGACCATCTTCCAGAGAAAATGCAGCAACTGTTCCAAAAGCGGAAACAATAATTTTCTGGTCATCCAGAATCGGATTCCAGGCTGGCAATGTGGTATACCTGTCGCGCTCCAGTTCTTTGAAAATATTGGCGAGCATTTCCTGAACGAGTATTTTTTGCGGTAGATCATCAGGAAGCAGGTGTGGAACCAAATCAATATTCCATTGCACCAGAGGCAGCGGATTGAACTCACCCGGCAGCTTATTCCGACTCGATGTCCTGCGAAACATGGGCCAGTCTGACAGGTTTGATGCAGAAACGACTTTTCTCGCTGAAGGTTGCAGAAGCTTTTCATTTCTAATTTGTTCTGCAAACATATCCATTAACTGCCGGGAAGATTTTTGCTTACCTGCAATCAGAAATGGAGTTTCAGGATGGCGAGCCTCATACTTTCGGATAATTTGCTCGGCGTGCTCTTTTCTTCCAAGTTTCATCCAGCAGAATGCACTTTTAATTGCGAGCCACGGTTTAATATCGGAAGAGATTCGAGTCAATTCCGCAAGACGCTCGAAGTTCATCGCAGCAGCCAGGAAACGCCCTTCATCGAATTCAAGGCAGGCAAGCCGGTAAGCCGCAGCGGTCCCTGTCTTTGTATGCAGATATTTTTGAACCACCTGAATCAGCAAAGAACGCTGCCCGGTTGCCTGGAACTGTTTCAGCAAATTCGCAGCAGCCGGTCCGTACTGCACCTCGTACGCATTGAGTACATCTTTCGGCTGTTGTTCGACC
Organism: Planctomycetaceae bacterium; assembly: GCA_015487825.1. Classification (GTDB taxonomy): domain Bacteria; phylum Planctomycetota; class Planctomycetia; order Planctomycetales; family Planctomycetaceae; genus Rubinisphaera. Next base: position 5,059 of record WFOZ01000279.1, on the reverse strand, counting down.
CAGCTTCTGAGAAATTGCCTGGTACTACGATGCTCGTCCGATTCAAGGAAGTAGTCGGATTGATGTTCAATAACTGCCTGCATTGCCACGGCGGCTTCCAGCGGGCGATCCTTTTCGCCGAACTCAACAACGGTGTTCATCTTGCGAGTCAAGTTGCGATCATGCGAAATATGATACCAGGGTTTTTCCTCTGCGAATTCCTCTTTCTCAAACAGCGTTCCATCCTGCCCGTGAGAAACAGTCAGCCATGAAAAGCAAACCATCATCACAGCCAGCATCATAAATTGAGTGTTAGAACGAGTGAAAATCATAAAACCTGATCGAGCTTCAAGGTATTCTTTAATAGCAACAGCCTCTATCGTACCGGAACAGGCAGAGAGAGACAAATTGCTCAGGGAATATTTGAAAATTGAGAGGGGATTTGATAAAGCAGCCTCTGCATTGCCAAGTGAGGCAAAGATACGTATTCTGAGCGAAAGTAAAAAATATCCCGGCAACGAATCCACTCCAGAGAGCGAAGTGATGACCAGAGAACTTTTTGAGCAATTAGCAAAATACGATACTCCAACTGTCTGCAACGCCATTGAGTTATGGGATTTACGTTCTCGCACCGCGGGGTATATGAACGAGATGATCCAGGCCTGCTTTCCTGGTTTTCCGCCAATGGTCGGGCTGGCGATCACTTCAACATTTCGCGCCTCAGCTGCGCCGGTTGGGGGAGATGCGTATTCGAGCATGACCGCTCAAACGGAAATTATGGAGAAGATGGAGCTCCCTTCGGTGATCGTCTTTCAGGACTTGGATAGCCCGATTGCAGCGGCTACTTTTGGCGAAGTAATGTGCAGTACCTACAAAGCATTCGGTGCTGCCGGGCTGATTACATCGGGAACGGGCCGAGATTTAGAACAGGTCGAAGCAATTGATTTTCCGGTCTTCACTTCCGGGGCACAGGCAGCTCATGGATATTGTCATTTTGTGGATGTTAACATTCCGGTTTCTGTTGGAGGCATTCTTGTTCGCCCCGATGACTTGCTGCACGGCGACTGCAACGGCATTACCACCATTCCTGCAGAAATAGCGAGTGAAGTTCCCGGCGTCTGTGAAGAAATTATCAAGGCTGAACAGATCGTTCTTGGTTACGTTCGATCAGGGAATGTCACCTCCGCCGGTTTCGAAGAGGCCCGTCAGGCATGTATGGGCGAAATCGCCACTCTCGTTAAAAGGTTGACAGGCAAATAGGGCAACCTCTCTCGGTAAAACACTTTCTTAGAGACAGGATCTTTGCGCCTTGCGCGTTCAATAGTATTTCAGTGGAGATGGCAGATAAAACAAACCGGCCATGCTCGATTCATCCTCTATGATGAACTGAAATTATCCACACGAGGGGGCATGAGATGCCCTGTATACAAATCTTTTTGTGCATCATTTGCTGCTCCTGTTGAATCGATTTTGATGATTAAATTCCAGGATTTCGTAAGGCTATTACTGCAGATCATCGAAAATTTCTTCTGACTGAAAAAATCCTAACCTACTATTCTACAGTATGGCTTTAGGTTTCAGATTCCAGTTAAGGTGTGGTATTACACCGTGCAGCAAAACATGAGGGCAAGGCACCCCTTGTTCACCATGGGGAAAAGGTTTTTCTGATGAGTATCCTGCAATCTGTAACACTGTGCAAACAGTGCAAATGGACTCACTTCTTTTTGAGAGTGTTGCTGACAATCTTGTTGACAGAAACGGTTGTCATGTTTCTGCTCCCGTTGATTTTACCAGCTGATGTCAGCGGTTGGATTGAAGCCCTGGCAGATGCTTTGATCCTGACAATTATCTGTTCTCCCTTGCTTTGGTTGTTCGTCTTTCGCCCGTTACGTCAATTGGCAATAATGGAAAAAGAGAAAGCAGATGCAATTATCAACACTGCTGCCGATCCGATTATTACCATTTCGAGTGATGGGTTAATCAAGTCATATAACTCAGCTGCAGAACGGCTTTTTGGATATTCTGAATCCGAAGTTATTGATGAAAATGTAAAAATACTGATTCCTTCCCCTCATCGGGAACAGCATGATGCCTACCTGGCTTGCTACCTGAAGACAGGTAAGAAAAATGTGATTGGAATTGGCAGAGAGGTGATGGGACAAAAGAAAGACGGGTCAATCTTTCCGATGCACCTTTCTGTTGGTGAAGTTGTTCATGGGAATTATGGAGTTCGATTCACGGGAATCATCCGTGATCTGACCGCTCAAAAACAGGCAGAAGCTGACCTGGAAGATTCAAGAAAACAGGCAGAAGCAGCAAATGAATCAAAGTCCGAGTTTCTCGCTAATATGAGCCATGAAATCCGAACTCCAATGACTGCAATTCTTGGTTACACAGATATCCTTCTTGGCAATGTCAACAAACCGGAAAATATTGAAGCTGCCCGCATTGTGAAAGAGAATGGAGGATTTCTCATCAATCTGATCAATGATATCCTCGACTTATCCAAAATTGAGTCCGGAAAACTTGAAATTGAGAAGATAGAATGTTCTCCTCACGATATCATTGCAAACGTAACTACATTAATGAGTGTGCGGGCATCAGAAAAAGATCTGCAGTTAAACGTGCGATTTGAAGGGGGTATCCCTGAGACAATTCATAGTGATCCTACACGGTTGCGCCAGGTGCTTATCAATCTCATCGGGAACGCAATCAAGTTTACGGAAACCGGTTCGGTGCAGATTGTAACTCGCCTGCTCAACGAATTGAGTGAAGATCCCGTACTTCAGTTTGATATCATTGATACGGGAATCGGAATTACTGAAGACAAAATTGAAAAACTCTTTCAGCCATTTACTCAGGCTGATAATTCAACAACCAGAAAATATGGTGGAACCGGTCTTGGGCTTTCCATCAGTCAGCGATTGGTCGAATTTCTGGGAGGAAATATCTCTATTACCAGTCTGCCCGGAAAAGGAAGTACTTTCTCGGTAACAATTTCTACCGGTCCCCTGGCCGGTGTCAAACTGCTCCACAATAAAGCTGAGCAGTGTAACGAAAAATCAGTAGAGAAACCGGTTGATGAACCACCAGTTTCTCTTGAAGGCCGTCGCATCCTGCTTGCCGAAGATCAGGCAATCAATCAACGACTCATCGGTTATCTTTTGAATAAAGCTGGAGCTGAGGTCACTTTTGCTGACAACGGTCAGATTGCTTTTGATTTGGCCACCACAGCTCAGACAGGTAGCGATCCATTTGATGTAGTCTTAATGGATATGCAGATGCCCGTCCTGGATGGCTACGCAGCGACACGGAAACTTCGTAATGAAGGATATGCGGGTACTGTTATTGCTCTGACTGCTCATGCGATGACGGGGGATTGTCAAAAATGTCTTGATGCCGGTTGCAGTGATTATATCACAAAGCCAATTGATAAAAAAACACTGGTTTCCAAAATCGCACAATATGTTTCGCCCGGGACTCTCGATTCAGCCACAGTCCTGGAATAGTTATTGAACATCAATGTATGGTTACTTATGCATCTGAAGCATGAGAAAATTCTGAATTCTCTGCCAAATTTCTCAATAAATTGGAGGACAAAGGCTAATTAGCGGTTATACTTGATCGCTGAGGTATAGGAGAGTTGGAGAGTAATTCTGAAAAATCGATTCATATCACAAAATGGAGTGATATTTGAGTCTTTCGTTAATGCATAACTTATTTGTTGAAAAAGAGTTATGCGATTTTGAGCACCGAAGGAGTAGATCATGAAGATTCGTAATGTTGCATTGGCCTGTTTGACAATTTCTACCATGCTGGTGGGAGCTGCTGTTGCAGCTGGCCCTACGCTTTTACAGCCTGGAGCAACCTATGTTCCACAAAGTGAAGTTGCACCGGTCCCTGTACCGATGCCGTCTCAGGCAATTCCAGGTGGTCAACCTGTGGAACATTCCGCTCAATATGGTCCGGTCGAATCGCATGAGCAGCCAGTCCAACCTTATTCCGAAGGACAGATTGTAGAGCTATATCCGCATGTGGTTTATCGCGATTTACGTCGTGTGCATCCTTGTGCGGTCCCATACCTGATTGACGTACCATTGCCTCAACCACGCAGAAGCAGAGGATGCTGTATTGAGTGTGGGCCAACCTGTGTCACAATCAAGGTTTGTGTTCCACCATGCAAAATTCCTTGCGTGAAAGTCAGGCGTCATGGACGCAAATTGATTTATGATTTCGGAAAATACGAGGTCAACGTCATGGTCCGACCCTCTGGGCGAATTATTGTCAATTACGACGCATAACCTTGCATCGGACAGGTACATTTGTTAGTCAAAGGGAGATCTTACCGGTCTCCCTTTCTTTATGCGCCTGGTGAAGTAATTTATGGTTAGCAATCTCCGGAACAATTCAGCTGCCGGTCATCGACAGCCGGCATTATTCTGTGTGATTGCGTTTGCATGTGGGATACTCATTGATCGGCAATTTAGTGAAACAGAAAACGGTCCTTCGCTGGGAATATGGATCAGTTTTGCGTTGTTCTGCCTGTTGTTATGGGGTTACCTGTTTCGATGTAGCAGGAGCTTTCAGAAGTGGTTGTTACCAGCGAAGTTTGCTTTATTGTTTTCATGTGGAGGCATGATTCATCATCTGCAGTGGAACACAACCTCACCCGATTCGCTGATTCGGTTTGCAGGAAAAGAATCGACTCCGGTTCGTCTGATTGTTCGCATCGAATCGGAACCGGTTTTGCTGATCAATAAGTCTCCTCAGTATACTTCCGCGTGGAGTAAAGAAGATCGAACGCGATGCACCATTCAGGTTCTGGAGCTGATTCACCAGGCAGGCACCACTAAGGTAAGTGGAAAAACGCTTCTTACCATTTCCGGCGATGCGACTTTCCTGCGGCCGGGAGATACCGTTTACCTTATCGGAAAATTACGTTCTTTATCACCGGCGTTAAATCCTGCCGGGTTTGATTTTTCTCTGTTGATGCGTCAAAAGGGAATTCGAGGAAGTATTTTCTGTTCGTCACCTGAGGCTCTGCAGAAACTTTCCTCTACATCGTGGAACTGGGCTCATT
>WFOZ01000278.1 GCA_015487825.1 Planctomycetaceae bacterium | reverse complement strand
GATGGGAACGACCACGATGGGAACGACCACGATGGGAACGACCACGATGGAAACGACCACGATCGGAACGACCACGATGGAAACGACCACGATCGGAACGACCACGGTAGAAATGATCGTGATTGATCCGGTTGTATATAGTGCCAAATTAGTGACTTAACCTGGCAGTCTTACTTTCCTGATGCAGGAGGTTTCGACTGCATCAGGAAAAAACTGCCAGGTTGAGGAGTGGCTGTTCGATGTGCATTGTACCGTTAGGGGGGGGCGTTTGAGTTTAGTAAGTTGCAATTTTCTACCAGAATGCCCGGCATTGGTTATTTTGTGGTTGCAGCTTCCCGCAGCAGATTCAAAGCCGTTTCGACAAGCATTTCTCCGGAACCGGGTTGAACGGTAGAGTTGGTAACTTCATAGCTCCCTCCTGCGTAGGCAGCTCGTGTTGGAATATAAACTGTTTCGACACAATTAGAAAGTTCGATAATCAAAGTTGTTTTGAACGGCGAGGCCTGTTTGATTGCCAGACCAAGATTGACGAACACTTCCCCTGGAAGAAAAACGATGGCAACATCGCTTCCAATTGTCATCGTGGTAACTTCAACCGGAAGTGAATCACCAATGCCCGCAAACGATTTGGATAGCCCCCAGTTGAGATAATCTGAAGTAACAACCTGTGAAGGCCTGTTTCTGTATTGATCAAGCATCAGCGATTTGCAGGCGGCTACATGATCAAAAAAGTTTATCTTTTCTCCCTTCTCAACCAGATTGAGTAAGTGACACGCCTTTTCTATCTCATGCTTTCTAATCTCCTGAAGCGGCAATCGAACGGTTGCTGATTTGACCTGAAATTTCTGCGACTTTACAGCTTCGAGTTGGGGAATCGCAGCATCGATTGTTTTTGCAAGCGAGGTTCCGATAATTTTTGTTGTATTCCGTGTTTTTCTGGTTGGATCAGAATGATTGATGTCGCCGCAAGTGCCGGTTCCAAAAACCGATATCAATTGATTTCCCAATTTTTTTCGCATTGCCTGTTCGATAAAATAAGGGAAATCTGCACTCCATGTCAGTTTCTTTGAGGCAGCAACTGTATCAAGATGGAGTGCAAAATTACTGATTAATGCACGAGCGGTTTTACCATCTGATGATTTGATAAGCACCAGACCGATTTCGGGATCGATCGGGCCAGCTGCTCGGATGACATTTGGGTTGCTGAGGCTTTGCCAGGTTTTAACCGATCCATCCCGCATGACAAATCGTCGATTGAATGAAACAGGAAATGTTTGCAAAGCCGAACCTGCTTCCAACACAGCCGGCGAAGCGGCTGCATCGGCATCGACAATCGCTTTGACCAGATTATTAATGAGATTCGCTGAATACGGTACCGTTTGATTCGCCTTTGTACGCTCACCCAGTAAATCGAAAAGGTTGCGATAATAGGCAGGAGCAGTATGGGAATGCGTTGCGGAAAGAACGATATGTTCTGGCGGGATGCCTGTTTTTTTAGAGGCTGCTTTTCGGACTTCAAGAAACAGATCGTGGGAAATTCCTGTTAGATCTGCCACAACAAAAGCAGCCGCCTGGTTGTTACCGCGCAGCACAACCGCTTTCGCTTTAAGTGGATCGGTCGTTGCGGTGGCAAGCCGTTCGTGATAATAACCAGCCATCGGAAAACCAACCGGCGGCGTTATTTCCACTTCCGCTACACCAACCTGCAATTTATCATCTGCGGTAACTGGTTGTGCGACAAAAACAGCAACGAAGACAAAGAAAACGAACAGACGAGACATGCAGAAGCTCCATTATTTTATGTAGGAAAGATTATCAATTACGGAGTCCAGCAGCGAACCCGGTGATTGGAACTGTCGCCGATGAAAACACGGCCATCAGGGGCAACGTAAACTCCGTGTGGACGATTCAGTTTGCAGGACGCGGGGTCACCATCGGGGCCATCTCCTTTTTTACCGTTACCGACCAAGGTTGTAATGATACCGGTTCGAGCATCGATTTTTCTTATCGTGTGACTTTCGGTATCTGCCAGAAAAATATTTCCCTGTTTATCAAGTGAAATTCCTTTAGGGCCTGCCAGTTTCGCTTTTTTGGCTAGGGCGTTATCCCCCTCGTAGCCTGCTTTTCCGCCGACACCTGCAATGTGAAAAAGCTTCTGACGCTGCAAGTCAATTTTGTAGACAGCATTTCCTTCCCGCAGTGCCAGCCAGAGATATTTGCCGTCAAAATCAAGAGCACGCGGGCCACTTAATGCAATCTCCGGCAACCTGGCTGAACCTGGATTCGGTCCTTTTTTACCGGTGCCTGCAAAGGTGGAAACAATGCCCGTTTTCGCATTAACAACTCTCACACGGTGATTGCCGATGTCGCAAATGTAAAGATTTTCCTCTGCATCGAAAGCAATTGAATGTGGCCTGTTGAAGGTGGCTTTGGTAGCCGGGCCGTTATCGCCGGAATATCCCTTCTCGCCTGTCCCGGCAACGGTGCTGATGATACCGGTTTGATGATCGACCTTGCGGACAATGTTATTTACCATTTCAACAAAGTACATGTCCCCATTTTTTGTGAAGCGAACTTCATAAGGCTCATTCAATTTTGCGGCTTTGGCATCTGCTCCATCGCCGGCGTAACCTTTTTTTCCACAACCGGCAACCGTTGTTGCAATGCCGGTTTGCAGGTCGACTCTTCGAATAACATGACTACTGATCTCACAAACATAAAGGGCATCATCAGGACCAAGCACGACTCCAAATGGACCGCCACACTTCGCTTTGACAGCCGGTCCGTTATCTCCTGAGTATCCATTAATTCCTGTTCCCAGAACAGTAATCACCTCCCCGGCATGAACCAGGTTTCCAAATGTAATCAGAAAAGTCATGCAAAGAAAGAATGAACATCGTCTTAAAGAAACAGGATTATTCATCGGAGTGTTTTTCCTTTTGGATTGCCAATTTTGAGTCTGTCGGCTTATTTTTCTTGCTGGCTTGCCAAGTATCTGCATCGTTCATCGTATTAATTTGTGGTACGCAAGGCCAGTCGTTTGGTAGTTTTAATCTTTCTATCCGATTCTCAACTGTTTGAAACAGCCTTTGCAAAGAAAGATGACGAGCAGCGATCTGTTTTTCAATACTGTCCAATAAATCGAGATGAAAACAGCCGGGGAACGGATGCAAACGAGGAGTTTCCAGCTCTTCGAACAGGATTGCATTACAGTCTGTGGAGATGCGAGTCTGAGTCCACAAGATATCCAGCCAATCTTTGGAAAGTGTTGTCATGTCGCAGCTGACAAGCACGATCCAGTGGTTCGATGAAGTTGTCCGAGCATGAGAAAGTGCAGTTTGCAGTCCCCCCAACGGGCCAAGACCGGGATGCAGATCTGCAATCGTTTTCAGGTGCAGATCCTGGTATTTATCAGGCATATCAGCAATGGCAGTCACGCTGTTTGACCACTCTCCCAGCAAGCTGGCGATATGGGAAATCATCGGCACGCCTCCAATTTCATATCGGGCTTTATCTTCGCCGAACCTCCTGCTTTTGCCTCCACAAAGAATATACCCTTGCGGATGTTCATTAGCTGAATTACCCTGTTGCAGGTTCTGCATTGTAATTTCCGGTTGCGATAATCGTCAGTGAAGAAAAGCAGGGTGCGTCGTGGGGCACCTTCGGTATGGTATGATAATCCTGGTGCGGCACGACGTACCCTACAAGCTTCGAGTTTGTGTCTATGCAATTTTTTGTCAATGCCCTTAATGATGACGCTTTTCTGCTCGATTTGGAAGCCGGTTCGCTTGACGAAATATTTTCTGCAACGTTGGATCATCTCGTCTCTCGCGATTTTCTGAATTCTGAACATCGTGAAATAGTCCGCGAGGCGCTTTGGGAGCGGGAAAGGATTGCCTCGACTGCTATTGGTCAATCTGTTTCAATTCCGCATGCTTATGTTGCCGAGTTGAAGCAACCTCTTGTTTTTTTTGTGCGGCTGAGTAAACCGGTCAACCTCGGGGCGCCGGATGGCATTCCGACGCGTTTCTTTTTTATTCTGCTCGGCCCATTAGATTCTGCTTCCGGGCATCTCGATACACTGACACAAATTGCCCGGTTGATGTCGGACGACGAATTTCGGTTTGACATTTCTCAGGCCAACTCCCGAAGTGATTTGATAGAGTCACTTTCCCGATTCATCAAACGCAATACAGAACAACAGGCTTCTCCCGAAAGATCGCTGGAAGAGGAAGGGCTCGTTTACAGCGGGAAATTCTTCGGAGGTGTAAAAGAAGATTTTACCCGACGGGTCAAACATTATCGGGATGACTGGGCACGTGGCTGGTCGTGGAAATCGTTTTCTGCGATTGTATTTCTGTTCTTCGCCTGCCTGGCTCCTGCGGTTACGTTTGGCGGGATTATGGGAGCAATTACCAATCAGCAAATTGGTGTTGTTGAAATGTTGATCGCGACTGCGATTGGTGGAATGTTATACGCCGCCTTTAGCGGGCAGCCACTTATTTTGCTTGGTGGTGTCGGACCGCTACTTGTTTTTACGGGAATCCTGTTCGATTTATGTCTCGATATGGATATCCCGTTTTTGCCGATGTATCAATGGATCGGGTTTTGGACGGCGCTCATTTTGCTTTTACTGGCTGCGTTCGATGCTTCCTATTTAATGCGATATTTTACGCGATTCAGTGATGATGTTTTCTCTGCACTGATGTCATTAATGTTTATTTACGAAGCGGTTAAGGCCATCGTTTATGTCTTTCAGGAAAGTTTTGGGAACGAAAGTGTTAACCATGACAAAGCATTTCTTTCACTGATATTAGCAGTGGGAACTTTTTCGATTGCGTTGAACCTGTCCCGTTTCAGACGCAGTCGCTATTTGATGCCCTGGATGAGAGAGTTCCTTTCCGATTTCGGACCGACAATTGCCATTACCGTCATGGCTGTGATCGCCTTTGTTTTCCGCAGTGAGATTCAACTCGATCAATTGGCCGTTCCCGATTCGATTCGCCCAACACACATCGATGCAGAATCGGGCAGTCCGCGTTCATGGATTGTGGATGGCTCTCAACTTTCCACGCAATTGAAATTACTTGCGATATTACCTGCTATTCTTACCACCGTACTGATTTTTCTTGTACAGAATGTGACCTCCCGGTTAATTAACAATCCCGATCTGAAACTGAAAAAAGGGGCGGCCTACCATCTCGATTTAGCTGTTATTGCGATGCTTGTCGGACTTTGCTCGATATTTGGGCTTCCCTGGCTGGTTGCTGCAACGGTTCGCTCGCTGGCTCATGTGCGGGGGTTGGCCAGTGTCGATGAAGTGCTGCTTTCTTCGGGAGAGACCAAGGAGCGGATCATCCATGTGGAAGAAAATCGTTTGACCGCCTTTGCGATTCACGCCCTGATTGGTATTTCATTAGTCGCCTTGAATTTGCTGGCGATGACGCCGATGGCTGTGTTGTTCGGTCTGTTTTTGTATATGGGAATTGTCTCGTTGTCAGGAAACCAGTTTATCGAACGGCTGAATTTGTGGCTGATGGATTCCGCACTCTACCCCAGAACGCATTACATCCGGCGAGTATCGATTCGCATTATCCATATTTTTACGTTTGTGCAATTCTGTTGCCTGGCGGTCTTATGCCTGATCAATTTAAGCCCGGTGAAATGGGTCCGACTCACCTTCCCACTGTTTATTGCGTTGCTGGTCCCGATACGGTATTTCATGAACCGTACCTTGCCGGCCGAAGACCTGAAAATACTCGATGCACAAACAGATATGGATCTGGACGACGAAGAGCTCCACTGGGCCGGCTGATTAATTACCGGTACTGTTCGCAGCGTTCCAGATCACGATACCCATGTGGTAGCGGGCACATAATTTACTTTGCTTGGCATAATACGCGGTAACGACTTTTCCATCGCTGCGTTGCACGCTGGAAGGATAACCGCAATCTGTGTTGAGTGTATGAGCAAGTCGAATCGGTTCGCTCCAGGTTTTTCCTTCATCTGAACTCAGTTTCGCAAGCACTCCCCATTGTCCTTTGATACGATTGCCATAAGTGAAAAGGAGTCGATCGTCTTTCAACCTTGCAAGGTGTCCGTTAATCTCATTTCTGGCTGTTACACGTTGCGGTTTACTCCAGGTCAATCCGTCATCGTCAGAAGAAAAGATGTCCATTGCATCGATACGAGCCGCCGCCATCCAGCGTTTTCCTCCTGCGTGAAACAGAGCCGTTTCGTTGTGCCGTGGCCCGATGATATTCATGATTCGCCATGTTTTGCCGTCATCATCGCTACGAATTTGAAGTGAACGCCACTTGCTCGTCTTTGTGCTTTTGGTTTCATCAGCGAACTTTCCCTGATAGGTTGATGATCGCAGTGAACCATCATCCGCAACGAAGATGTCTCCGAACGGAATATGTTCTGACCAGCCCGGTTCGCGTGCTGGAAATTCTTTGATCTGCGACCATGTTTTACCGCCATCGCTTGATCGGCAAACCCAGGGCTGCAAAATATCATCTCGGAATTTACTCTGCTTTGGACGCTGCGGTTGTTTAATATTTGTCCACCCAGAGCAGAGAACAATCAGATCGCCATTTTGGGCCAGTCCTGCAGCATGGTTCATCCGAATTGTATTCGGATCGTGCGGTGCGGGGTTGCCTCGTTTTTCCCACTTCTCGCCATCGCTGCTCGCCCAGCATTCAATCTCTCCTTCCATGCCACCATGAGAAGGTTTGTTATGAATGATCGCAATAATAGTGCCGTCCGGCATGAGAGTAAGGTTAGGCCACGCACAGACATTTTCAATCGCAATCACATGCTTCGCGTTGATTGTATCCGCTTCCTCGGCTGCAAGAGAGCCGGTACAGATTATTGCAAAAAGTAATATATGGATGGGATTTCTTTTCATAATCAAGTCATTCATTGTTAATGAGAATCGAAAACAGTATTCACGACCAAAATGAATTCGAGATATCAGCCAGTAATGCCGGATGAATGTCGCATGGTCCTGAATCAGTTATTTTAGTCAAAGAAGTTTCCAGATCGAGATCGTTGGAAAGAGCAAACGCTGCAGCAATGATCGCTGGTGACCGACTCATTCCTGCACTGCACGCGACAAGCGTGGGGACATTGTTACCAATTAACTGAAGAACAGAACCAACAGCCAATACAATTCGATTTGTTGAATTGCCTGAGCCATCAACCAATGGGATTCGGCAGTAGAGAAGTTCGCGTGTTACTGGAATGGGAAGCTCTTCCATCGCTAGATCAACAATAGCTTCAATTCCTGCTAAATGAACTTCTTTAAGATCTCGCGCATTATGGGCATTGACCAGCCAAAGCCCCGGTTTTACTTCACGCATTTTTTATTTCTTAATCGTTTGATGGGTGCAAGCACGCCATTCTACTTTTTAGGGGGGAGGTTCCCCAAGGAAAATTCGTGTTTATTCGTGGTTCAGATTTCTGTTGGGTTCCAGCCACATAGAGTCAGGGTATACGCTAGTTCCAATTATTCAACCGGCAGGAATAAGGATATCAGCATTCTCTTGATAATTTGAGTCTGAACCAATATGACTTATCAATATTCGATTACAAAATAGATGAGACGATTTACTTCGCACCTTTGAGAGAAAGACGAAACATGCGAGTTTTTGGAATGGGAGTTTTTGCGGGGCTTTGTTTTCTGATGACTGCGAGTTTCGCACAGGCGGAGTTCAAAGCGGGAGTGGGGAAAAGAATCATCACTCCTGATCCGCTACTGCCAGTCTCCGGCGGGTTGGGGATTCCCAGAGCAACCGAGCAGAAAAAAGGAGATTTATATACCCGGGCATTGGTCTTTCAAAATGAGAAAACAACCGTTGCGATTGTCAGTCTGGATCTACTCGGTTTTCCTTCGGTTTTGGGGGATCGTGTTCGTGCACAAGTGAAACGAATTTCGCCGAGGAATATCATGTTCTGTGCCTCACACACCCATAGTGCGCCGGATTGTTATGCGTTTCCGGATAGCAAAGGTGGGCATACCGCGAATATGGAATATATCGACCTGGTTTGCAAAAAAGCAGCCGAGGCGATAAACGAAGCGATTGATAACCTTCAGCCGGCTGCCATTCGAGTTGCCACAGACAAAGCGGCAGAGGGGATGGCGTATAACTACTATGCCCCGTCATTATACGACAGGCGCATGAGCGTCATTCAAGCTGTTAGTAATACGGGAAAAACGATTGCAACACTCGTTAATTACGGTACTCATCCGGAAGTAATCGGCAGTTCGCAGGGGATCCTCAGCCCTGATGTGATCGGACCGATGTACGACAAGCTCGATCAGGAAACCGGTGGCATGACAATCTTTGTTAACTCTGCACAAGGTGGAATGGTTTCTGCAGATAACCGAAACCTGAACAGCCCCAGCGATGCCCGAAATGCTCGCTGGAATGATTTCAATACATGGGAAGAGTGTTTGCGAATCGGGCACCTGATGGCTGATGAAGCGGCCCGAATCATCAAAGAGGCGCCGCTACAGAAATCACCGCGGCTGGGAAGTTACAACCTCGACATTACGTTTCCGGTTGAATCCGAAATTATGTGGATGATCGTGGAACATTCGCCGTTAAAATATCCGCACAATAAAAAAGATCGCACCATCACGACACAGGTTAATGTGTTGAATCTCGGCAACGCTCAGATTTTAACCATCCCCGGAGAGGCGCTGCCGAACATCGGATTCTATTTGAAACGAAAAATGAAAGGCGAACATAACCTGCTGTTCGGCCTGACAAACGATGCCTTCGGCTACATGCTCACCAAAGTCGATTTCAACAGTTTTCCGCGATACGATTACGTATCACGAACATCGTTGGGAG
>WFOZ01000277.1 GCA_015487825.1 Planctomycetaceae bacterium | reverse complement strand
GCCCTGAACATCGTGAGGAAACAGCGGTTCTTCAAGCCAGCCGATATCGTATTGTGCAAAAGCGTTTGCTCGTTGCAAAGCCGTTCTGGCATCCCAGACGCAACCGGCATCAATCAATAAAGTACCATCTTTCATCCCTTCCCGGGCACCTGCTACAAGTTCCACATCGAGCTTTTCCGACTGCCCCATCGGTTCCCAGCCAAATTTGACCGCCGAGTAACCATTTTCGGTCCATCGCTGAGCAATGTCGCAAGTTTCCTGACCATTTTTTCCGAATAAAATCGACGCATAGGCTGTAAACTCAGAATGATGTTGCCCTCCCAGAAGCCGATGGATAGGCTCGCCAAAATGTTTTCCCTTCAGATCCCACAATGCGATATCAATGGCAGCCATCGCCGTAATGGTGACGCCCGTGCGACCAAAGTACATTGTGTGCCGGTACATTTTCTGCCACAGACGCTCGTTCTCCAGCGGATTTTCACCAATCAACAATTCCCGCAGACCACAAGCTACATTGTGACTGTAAGGGGCATCGATAATTGCTTTGACGACTTCCGGAGAGGAATCTGCTTCGCCAATACCTTCCAGACCGTTATCGCTGCGAATTCGAACCAGTACCGAATCCTGGCAACTCGCTGTTTTGTTTGTCACAGAATCTGAACGTAAAATCTGACAGGTAATTTGCTCGATATTCATTGAAATGATGTACTTTCTCTCTCTGGCCACGTTTGTAAATTAAGTGATAATTGTTTTGATAGTTTTTCGGCAGTCGTTCATTTAACGACAACAGCCTCGTTAACAGATATGCTCTTCAATTGCGGCTAACGCTTTGTTTAAGTCGCCGCTGCGCAATGCATCCAGAACAATCAGGTGCTCTTTGTAGATGTCGATAGATTTTTTGTACTGCGAATGAGATTCCCTGAAATGTCTTCTGACACGGGCAACGATAGAAGTCCAGATTGCGATCAAATCTCGCGAATGAGAACGGGTAACCAGAGACCGATGGAAAGCCAGATCATGCTCTGTTGTCAGCAGGGTATCTTTCTCTTTACAGGCAGCTTTCATTTTTTTCAGAATCTGATCCCAACCTTGAAAATCCTCTTCCGTCAATTGATCAAAAAACAAACGGATGGCATACTTTTCCAGAGTACATCGAATTGGAATTAACAGCTCAGTAATTTCGTCGGGAGCAGGGCTGGAAACCATCGCTCCTTTATTGCGATCTGTTTCAACGATGCCTTCCCAGGAAAGCTGCTGAATTGCTTCTCGAATTGGTCCTCGGCTCACTTCAAACCTTGCGGCAAGTTCGCTTTCACGCAGGCGAGCCCCTTCTTCAATCCGCCCCGAAAAAATATCTTCTCGAAGTTGCTCAACAATTTGCTCGCCCAGGCCACGCACTAACTTTATACCACTCATCAGTTATCCTTATGGTTATCCATAATGCATTCAGAATTAAAACAACATCCAGGCAGATCAACGTGCGATTGGCATATTAGCATCGACGTCTTTACGCCATTGATGGAGTTTGCGGAGTAATTCCTGCACCTTTTCCGGCATCGTCTCAGCAAGATTATTTTGTTCGCCACGATCAATCGAGAGATCAAACAGTTCCACAGATTCATCTTCGAGCCACTCGATCAATTTCCAGTTGCCGCTGCGAATTGTGCTGAATGGGCCACAACCGTAGGCGCAGTAGTGAGGGTAATGCCAGAATAAATCTTTATGAACCGGATTGTTATTGCCTTTGAGCAACGATGTAATACTGACTCCATCAAGGTGCAGGTCCGGACGTAGCGGCAGTCCTGCCATCTCGAGAACAGTAGGAAACAAATCAGTAAAAATAACAGGTACATGACACTTGCTGCCCGGTTGCGTGACTCCTGGCCACTTGATAATCCACGGTTCACGAACGCCGCCTTCGTATGCCCAACCTTTGCCGCCACGGAATGGCAAGTTGCTGGTAATGGGAGGATATCCTCCATTGTCTGAAGTGAAAATTACAACTGTGTTTTCGTCAAGATTCAACATCTCCAGTTTGTTCAGCACTCGCCCGACATTCGTGTCCATTGTTTCGATCATCGCAGCATATGCAGGATCATTTTGTACTTGTCTCGACCTGTTCTGCCTGTTTCCCGGTTTGGTTCCTCTGGCTTGTGAGCCATCCGATTTGAATGTTGCCTGCTGTGGCAGTCCCATCTGCTTTGCTTTTTTTCGGTACTTTTCTATAAGTGGCTTCTTGGCCTGGATAGGAGTATGGACATCGTAAAATGAAAGATAAAGCAGGAACGGTTTATTCTTGTTGGTCTCAATCAGCTTGAGGGCTTCGCGGGTGAGCCGATCACAAAGATGCTCGCCCTTTTTCCCTTTCTCGTAGAGCCCGGGGACTTCGATTCCATGGTAGCGTTTCCTATTGTTTCCACGACCATACGGCCAGAAATAACTACCAGGTGCCCCGGAACGGTTTCCTGCAATATTGATATCAAACCCCTGTTTTTCCGGCAGAAAAGGGGCATCGCCAAGATGCCACTTCCCGACAAATAAGGTTGTGTAATTGGACTGTTTCAACACTTCAGCCAATGTGACTTCTTCAAACGGCAGTTCCATTTTCATTTTACCGGGTAAATATTTACCACTAAGTTTCGGTCCCGGAATATAGGCGGTAATCTTCAATCGTGCAGGGTATCGACCGGTAAGCAGAGCGGCACGGGATGGCGAGCAACTCATGTGAGCCGCATAGCCATTGGTGAATCGCATCCCCTCGGCAGCAAGGCGGTCAATGCTCCGGGTTTCGTAGAATTTGCTGCCATAACATCCAACATCGGCCCAGGCCAGATCGTCAGCAAGAATGATGACAATGTTTGGGGCTAGTTTTGTATTTCCCGTTGTGGAAACATCAGCCACAGAAATGCTTGCTGTAATTGAGAGGGCAATCACACAGGCTGTCTGGTTGATAAAATTTTGCAATCCGCTCATTAAGATAATCCCGAACGAAGCTGGTGCGTAATGGAAGAATTCTTATGTTGCTAACAGTTAATTCATAAGTGTGGTGTAACTATGCAGCATTGGCGTAGGGTCCGCTATTGCGGACCACCGCAGAAATAGGAGGATCCACCTCCCACTGTGACCCGCGAGTAGCGGACCCTACAAACAACCTTAATTTCTGCAATAACCAAACATTGCTGAATAGTTACAGGGT
>WFOZ01000276.1 GCA_015487825.1 Planctomycetaceae bacterium | reverse complement strand
GTCTCGTTCCACCAACATAGCCAGTTACCCCAGAAATAATTATTCTTAACCGTGACGTTCTGAATCGTACTCCCCTTCCATGACGAAAGAAGTTTAAACAAGGCTCCCGTTGTCTGATTTGGGGTCGGGTGCAGGAAAAGATTGTTTTCGATTAAGACTGGTCCTTTTGAAACAGGACTCAGTCCAAGACTGTTATGGGCATCTGATATTATGTTTTCTGAAACCATTATATTTCGAGCAGGACCATCAAATTCAATTGCATCGTCTGTGCAATCACTGATCCAGTTTTCAGTCACACGTATCTGTATTGTTGGCTCGTCTTTCGAAGAGATTTGCAAGCCATCACCACAATGGACTGCCATGCACGATTCAACAACCGTTCCGTCATCGTTAGCTGAGATTAAACTGGACGCAGAGTAATAGGCGTAGATTTGATTCCAGGGAAGCCAATCGATGGACCACTCGTACTGTGGGTAGTTGTGATAAATACAATGATTCAACGTTAGATTTTGAGCAGGTTTTAACCCCCGAGATGCCCAGACACCATAGGTTGCTCCACTGAATGCACACTGTTCAATACTGATGTTTTCGCCATCCCAAATTCGAATTGAAGAGCCGATTCCGTATTCAAGGTTAAGTCCACGTACAATAATATGGTCTGCTTCTATCCAGACATTGGACGACCGAAACTCACCCCATTCGCGAGGATCAGGAACCCGTTTGTGAGTTGTCAGCTTTTCCTTTGAAGGTTCGCGACGTCCTGACAACCAGACATAGCAACGTCCATTCTGGTACAAGAAGGCAGAGTAGGCATTGGGCAACAAGATTAATTTTCTCAGATCCTCAACGCTTCCCCAATTCAATCGAAAGAGCATCTCTCCCTGATGAGAAATACGATAGATGGGATAAGAAGTATTAATGGAATAAATACCATTGCCTTCTGGTTTCCATTCTGCGCGATGAGCGAATAGTTGTTCGTCTTTCCAGTCAATCGTAACAGTACCGCCTGTTTCTGCTTCAAGTATAATTGGCTTTTGTTTGGTACCATTTGTGCGGAGATGCACGCGTTCAACATACCGTCCAGGAAGCAGGATGACTCGATCGCCAGGTTTCGCAAGATCAACAGCTATTTGAATATGTTTCAAGGGGGACTTTGCGGTAGTCCCCGAATTCCAATCACTTCCATTGGGAGCGACATAAATAACGCCCTGCGAATTGCTATGAATGAGCCAAGGTAGCAAGCAAACGGTCACAGCGAGAAGGGCTGCGACTGCAGCTACTGTTCGTAGCAGGATTATATTTATTTGAGACACTCGATATTGATCAACTGACAAAAAAGTCACTGGCCTTTTTGAGATGGTAGCTAATAGTGCATTGGAGGAGAGAAGATCTTGCCGTTAATTCTTTTGTTTTACCACATACGTAACGGCATCGAAAATCCCCTGGGCTGCTGCCTTGGGGGAATAGTCTTGAATTCGTTCTTGAGCAACTTTTCCCATTCGGGAGAGGTTAGCGTTATTGGTCGAATACTCACAAAGCAGGTCTGAAAGTGCAGACCAGTCCCCAAAAGAGAAGATAGCTCCGGTAACTCCCTGTTCGATTAAATCTTGTGCACAACCGACTTGGTCAGAAACGATTGCTGGTTTTCCGCATGCCATTGCTTCGTTGACAACCAACCCCCACGTTTCGCCATAATCAGACGCGAGAACCATGCAATCGGAGGCGTAGTATGCATCAGCTATTTCGCTCTGATTGAGAAAACCGGTCATGGTAATCGGTAGATTGTATTTTGTAATCAAGTTTTCACATTCGGTGCGTAACTCACCATCACCAACAATCAGCAATCGTGCTTTACAACCATCATTGCACGCAATGTGAAAGGAATTGATCAATTCGAGTGGATGTTTTTTTTGCTCCAGTTTTCCGGAAAACAGAAAAACAGTCTCATTATCGGAGATGTTCCACTTTTTTCGAAATTGCATTCTCGCTGCTTTTGCTTTCTGCTCAGAGCAAGCAAAGCGGTCATTTTCGATACAATAAAGAGCGGGGAATAATTGTTCGCTATGGACTCCATAGCTGCGATAGAATTCAGCGTTACTGGTACCAATGTAAAGATATGCTGCGTATTTTCGAATAAATGATCGATGTCGAAGCCGTTTGTACCATGCACGAGGGCGCAATATGTTAGCCTCACCTCTTACGATACAGGGAATCCCCAATTTTCGACAAGCATACAAAGTCTGAAAGCAGGATTTAACAACCCAGCCATTGACAACGACCGCGTCATAACGACCTTCTTCAAGAACTTTTAGAATATCAGGAGTGTCACATCCCTTGAAATGTGTCACTCCCGGATTGGCGGCTATGTTTTTAAGAACTTGATACTGATAACCTTCCAGCAACGGAATATCCCACTCAAACGCAACGCCGAATCCATCTCCCTGCTGTTGCTGATTGGGAATCATACAAAAGAGAACCGTCAGATCAATCCCTTCCATCGCAGCCAAACGCCGAAACACTGGCACCTGATACTGAATCGGATGACTGGTCACAAATGCAATACGGTAAGACACTGAAAATAAATCCTGACAATTTAATGATACAGCACAGTAACCAGGGGGTTAACACCCCCGGTTCGCCTGAAATTTGTTTGGTTCCGAGTTCTCCCGCGACGAATTCATCCGAAAGGCCCACAACAATGCTCGGACTTCTCCAAGTAACTTCACGGGAATGTACCACGGATGCTTCAAATGAAATTTCGTGCAAACTTCCCGAATCATTCGGTATCCCATGTAACTGATTGATTGGATCGATATTCCCTGTTTGATCGCAAAATAATAATCCCCGACACCATGTTTCGGATCAGCAGAGGCTCGGTGATCTCCTTTTGATCGTGTCCCGCCAGAGGGAACGCGAAGGTGTTTGATACTCGCAGCAGGTTCAAAAGAAATCGTGCCCCCTGCTTTCACAATTCGCCGGGCAAATTCGGTTTCAAACCGATACGCTGCTCCAATGAAATTCTCATCGAAACCGCCTACCTCAAATGCCCTTTCTTTTTTGACCGATAAATTTCCCGCCATCACATTGGCC
>WFOZ01000275.1 GCA_015487825.1 Planctomycetaceae bacterium | reverse complement strand
GTAAAGATAGATACTATAGAGAGTCCCTTCGAGCGCGTTCTGCACTGGAGAGTTCATTTTATACTACTCAATGATCAATTTCTTTGCGGCTAACGCAAACTATTAACAATTCATTTTGATTCCGGCTATCAAAATGAACCAGCCGTGCTGGGAGTTCGATGTCTCCTTTGGAATTTGATGATTTATTGCGAATTCGAGCTAAAGAGATGGCTCGCAAGGGGGTTTGCGCGCTCGGGCCGATGTACGACCTGGTTGCGGCAAGACTGCTGCGGTATTCATCAACAATTACCAGAACCCGCGAAGAAGCGGAAGATGTTTTACAATCGAGCTTATTGCGGCTTGCCCGTAAACCAAACCAGCTCTCCTCTGCTTCTCGTCCGTGGTCGTACCTACTGAAACTTGTTCGCAATGAGGCATATGATCAGCTCTACCGCAAAAAAACGGTGGGCCTGCTTGATACCATTCCGCTGATCCCGGATCAATCTGTGACACCGAATGATTACTGGGAACGTAGCGAATCTGTCCATCAGGCGATTCAGGAGCTTCCCGCTACCCAAGCGGAAGTAGTGACGCTCAAAATCTGGGAAGGAATGAGCTTCCGGGAAATCGCAGAAGTAACAGAAGAACCATTACACACAATCGCCAGCCGATATCGATACGCAATGGAAAAACTGGCAACATTACTTAAGGCACATCGCGAAATAACAGAAACAGTGAAAGAGCCGGGATATCGCGTTTGTTCCCCGGCAATGAAACGCTCTGAAGAAATAGAATAAATTATGAATATCGATTACTCCCCGGAAGAACTGGAAAAACTAATCGCAGATTCTGCCCCGCAACCTTTCGCAACAGAGGGGTTGAAGCTACAGATCATGCGAGAGGCTTTTCGTGACAAAAATCGCAGGCAGGCTCGCAGGCAAATTCTTGGAGTCGTTGCTTCCTGCCTGCTGCTCTTCTTTGTTTCCGAGTCAAGCCTGCACACGGTCAGCCGGGCATCGCAGCAGATTGCCTCAGGGCTTGCGATTGAACAGACTCCACTGAAACTTTGCCAGCTGGAAGTATCCGGCGAGGGAGTCGGGAGTTGGGCTCATGTTGAAGCAGTGATGAAATATCATGGGCAGGTGCGCGGAATGCTGCGACCGCTCGCTTCCACATCGAGTATGGCTTCGTTGTGAGTAGGTAAGGATCGCTCGAAAGGCAGGTAAGGCTTTCAGTCTTAGGCAAACAACTACTGTCGTGTTTAATGGAAACAAGCCTGCGTTGAATAACTGAAACTAAATTCAAACTGTTTGGATGGCTCAGACGCATCGCGTCTGAGTTGCCTCGCAACAAGAAGCCGAGAATGTGGTTTCCTACGAAGAAATATCATGAAGTAAAAAAAGAGGGTGCGATTATTGTTTTGGCAGAGTATCTGATAAGGCTTCTTGTGACTGCGTCACCCAGACGCGATGCGTCTGGGCCATCCAAAGATACGACAGTTATTGTTTGAGCGATACTAAGCGGGCCAATTTATGCCTGGGAGTATCAAACTTCCAGCATGGTCCGCAATAGCGGACCCTACTTCATTGGTTATCGAGAAATTTTTCAGCAGAGTGACCAGGGAGTTAACACTCCTGGCTCGCCAGAATTCAAGACAGGCCAACAAGACACAATGACCAGCATGAATCTTGATCTCCCGGGATGGTTTGAGGGGAAAGTGGGGCGGCTTTCGTCATTAACGGCTGAGCAGGTTCCCCGGCTGGTCGATCATATTTTGAATTGTGCGCGGGAGGCAGGGGCGTCGGATATTCATCTTCGCGCAACTGAAACCGGCACCGAAATGCGATGGCGAATTGATGGTGTGATTCAAAAAGTAGCCGCCTTTCCTCCTGAAATCGCCAATAACATTGTGGCCCGCCTGAAAGTGATGGCGAATCTGTTGACCTATCGCGTTGATGTCCCTCAGGAAGGAAGAGTTCGCTCTTCGGTTGCCGGAAAAGAGACACGAATTTCAGTATTTCCGACACAATTCGGCGAGAAAGTCGTCATCCGACTGTTCGCCTCCTCCGGGCACTTCGACACCATCTCGCAACTTGGACTTCCTGAAGATGTAATTGATCGCTTCAAATACTATCTGGGCCAAACGAGCGGCGTCATTATTCTCACCGGACCGGCTGGCAGTGGAAAAACAACAACAATTTATGCTGCCTTACGTGAAATCATAAACAATTCCCAAGGCGAGCGAAGTCTTGTATCATTAGAAGACCCGGTGGAAGTGATCGTGCCGGAAGTTGATCAGACTTCGGTCAATCCAAAATCGGGCATGGATATGATGACCGGTTTACGTTCTTTGGTTCGACAGGATCCGGATGTGATTATGGTAGGGGAAATTCGAGACCACGATACAGCAGAGACGGTTTTTCAAGCCTCGCTGATCGGGAATCTAGTCCTCACTACTTTTCATGCTGGCTCCTGTACCAGGGCGTTGAATCGGTTGAGCGATATGGGAATTGAACCTTACCTGTTACGCAGCGGCTTGCTGGCTGTTTTCAGTCAGCGATTGATGCGAACTTTATGCGATTGCAAAACAATTTCAAAAGATTCGCAGCATCTGCAAAACGGTCGATTTGAAGCAGTAGCGATTCCAAACGGCTGCCCGAAATGTCGTGGCACCGGGCATCGTGGGAGACGAGTCATTTCAGAAGTTCTCGATCCAGATTTGCCTGCAATTGCTCAATCGATCTTAAGTCGACAGGATGTAAAGACATTGAATGATTTAGTGAAACAGGCGGGGGTCATCAGTTTACGATCTCGCGCAGAAAATCTGGTGGAAGAGTTGGAAGTCAGCCCGATGGAAATGGTCCGTGTTTTGGGGGCTGTTTAGAAAAGCAATTTTAACCACAGAGATAAAAGAGAAGATTTGGACTCAAGCGGCTTGTAGGATGGTGTGCTTGCACTCATCTTCGCATGCCGAGTTGCGTTCGGGGATGAGATC
>WFOZ01000274.1 GCA_015487825.1 Planctomycetaceae bacterium | reverse complement strand
GGGTATGTTTATGATTCGTAGGTTAGGCTTTCCAGCCTGACTCGATAGAGCATAGAAATCTCCAAGGTAAAAAGTTCGTTAGCTGCTTAGTATCACTCGAACAATTATTGTCTCATTTCATTACAGGGATGACTCAGACGCATCGCGTCTGAGTTGCACCGCAACAAGAAGCCGAGAATGTGGTTTCCGACGAAGAAAAAGCATCAAACGGTAAAAGAGAGGGGGCGATTATTGCCTGGGCAGAGTGTCTGATAAGACTTCTTGTGACTGCGTCACCCAGACGCGATGCGTCTGGGCCATCCAAGAATTACGACAGTTATTGTCGTTGCGGCGCACATCCTGCGGCGTTACATAACATGTAACCGGGGCTAGCGTCTTACGGCTGAATAATTACTATTGAAAGAAAACATGCTGAGCGTTGAACAAGCACTTCTTGCGATCAAAGAAACAATTTCCCCAATTTCTGCAAGCCGACTGCCATTAAATGAGGTGGCAGGCTTGCCGCTGGCTCAGCCGATTGTTGCAACCGTCGATTCCCCGCCGTTTGATAAATCGCTGATGGATGGCTTTGCGGTCCGCAGTTGCGATATCGATCGCGCGGGAATCGAACTTGATCTGCTGGAACGACTGACCGCAGGTGAAGTCCCGAGTGTTGCACTCACTGCCGGCAAAACCGTGCAGGTGATGACAGGCACACAACTTCCCGCAGGGACAGATGCCGTCGTTAAAATTGAAGATGTCAGCGGCGCAGAATCGGATCGCATTCGTATTGAAATTGCTGGTATTGCTCCGAGCCGCAACATGTTGCATCAGGGGGAATCACTGCAAGCAGGCGAAACCGTTTTGGAAGCGGGAACGTTGTTAAGATTTCCACAGATCAGCTTACTCGCTGAACTTGGCTTTGCAGAAGTCCATGTTTTTCGGCGTCCTGCGGTTTCGATATTAGCAACAGGAAACGAATTGGTTCCTGTCGATCAAACCCCCGGTCCCGGACAAATTCGCAATTCCAATGAATCGATGCTAATCGCACAAATCGAGAACGGACAAGCCACGCCGGTCCCGTTGGGAATTGCCCGAGATGAAATCGATGAACTGCGAGCCAAAATCTTGCAGGGATTGGAATCCGATTTTCTCATTCTTTCGGGGGGCGTTTCGGCAGGCGTACTCGATCTGGTTCCCAAAATACTTCAGGAAGTTGGCGTCAAACAGGTCTTTCATAAGGTGCAACTCAAGCCGGGCAAGCCGATCTGGTTCGGCGAACATAGCCGGGAAGATGGCAAGAAAAGTTACGTTTTTGGCCTGCCGGGCAATCCTGTCAGTGCGCTGGTTTGCTTTGAATTGTTTGTTCGAAGTGCATTGAGGTCTTTTCAGGGAAGCGAAAATGCAGCTAATTCCTTGCATACCGCTTACTTACAGCAAGCTCATCTAGTCAAATCTGAGCGTCCTGTTTATTATCCCGCACAGATTTCCTTTTCCGAAGGAAAAATCATGGCGAAACCGGTTCGCTGGGTCGGTTCTGCGGATATCCGGGGGACAGCTCAGGCAAATGGCATGATCTGTTTTCCACCGGGCGAGAAATCGTACCAACCAGGCGACGAAGTACAGATTCAGCTCTGGCATTCAGAACCGTAGGTGAGGCTTTCCAGCCTGACAAATGCGAAAAATAGATTTGAGTAAGCGGCAAGGCGCTAGTTTCAGTAGGGTGCGTTGCAACGCACCAAATGCGGGATGCGTTTCAAAGGTGCGTCTCGACGCACCCTACGGTTACGGCTAACCTACAAAATTAACAAGGCAGATTTCATGGATGATGTTTCAACACAACTTCAACCGGTTGAGCAACAGCAATCGAAGACAAAGAAAAAACGGGGTCGCGTGGAACTGAGCGTACATCAGATTATTGATCGGGCAGAGAACAGTCCAGCCGGGATGCGCGGTGCGTTACTGCTTTCGATAATTGCCGGTTTTGCGATGTGGGCCAGTTTTCCGCCGCTTGATTTTGCTCCGTTTGCCTGGCTGGCTCCAATTCCCTGGTTGATGCTGATTCGCCTAAAACGTCCTACTCGCTGGATGTACGTTGCTAATTATCTGGGAACATTATGTTTTACCGTTCCCGTATTGCAATGGATGCGTTATGGCGACCCGCTAATGTATTTCGCCTGGATTCTTCTTGCGGTTTATGTTGCGATGTATGTGCCGCTGTTTATCGGGATATCACGAATTGCTGTTCATCGCTGGAAGCTGCCACTCATTCTGACTGCACCGCTGGTCTGGACAGGCCTGGAATACCTTCGCGGTTTCCTCTTCACCGGATTCGGCTGGTATTATCTGGGACATACACAATACCATTGGCCCGAACTGATCCAGATCAGTGATTTATTGGGAGCCTACAGCGTCAGTTTTGTGGTGATGCTGTTTGCTGCTGCGATGACATTGCAAATTCCGGATCGTTATCTGAAAAAGTTCCGCCTTGTTCCGGAATTGCAAAAAGAGAATCTGCCTGTAACAGCTTCTGTGAAGCGACCATTCGGGCAACTGGTTGTCGCTTCTTTCATTTTGCTGGCGGTTGTTGGTTACGGATATTTCAGGCGATCACAGGCCGATTTCCAACCTGGCCCGCGGGTCGCATTGGTACAAGGGAATTTTCGAGCGGCCCTGCATATTCCGCGCGAGCAATATGAAGAGTCTTACCTTGTTCATAACGAATTAACCAGTTACGCCGTGAAGTATCGCCCTGATCTGATCGTCTGGCCTGAAGGGATGTTTCGTTACGCATTGCAACAGGCAGACCCTGCACTGACTGCTGCAGAACTGTCCGATCTGGCTCCTTTCTTTCCACCGGAATCGTGGAAGGATACGCGAGTGGCCGACACGCTGGCAGAACTAAGTGAAAAAGCAGGGGCGGCGTTGGTGATTGGTCTGGGATGTTACGAAGCCGAACCGGATCAGTTTAGCCAATATAATTCTGCGCAACTGATTACTCCCGATAAAGGACTCGGCCCACGTTACGATAAACTGCATCGCGTTCCGTTTGGTGAATACATTCCCGGAAAAGATGTGCCGATCCTCTCTTCTTTTATCCCGAAAGATTTCGGTTTAACAGCGGGGAAATCTGCGACATTGTTTGAATATAAAAACTGGCGGTTTGCCCCGGTGATCTGCTTTGAAGATACGGTGCCCCATGTTGTTCGTAAAATTGTGCGTTCCATAGAAAATAAATCGACAACGAAAGAACCGGTCGATTTTCTGGTAAACCTTTCCAATGATGGCTGGTTTGCCGGCTCCAGTGAGCATGACCAGCACTTAATCACGGCTCAGTTTCGAGCCGTTGAATGCAGAAAACCGTTGGTGCGAGCCGCCAACATGGGCATTTCCTCCTTCATCGATGGCGATGGTGTCGTGATCAATCCCGAAGTCTTTCTCGAACGAGATCCGGTCAG
>WFOZ01000273.1 GCA_015487825.1 Planctomycetaceae bacterium | reverse complement strand
TTCCAGAAGTAGTCTCTGGCAGTGCTGACGACATTCTTTTAGACATTTGAAGAATCAATAAACAGGAGAATCGAATGCGAGCAACATATTTCTTGCGGTCATTTTCTATAATTTCCGGTTTGCTCTTACTGGCCGTAGTGTCAGTTGGAAAAGCAACAGCGGCTGATCAGGCTCCTCTCATTTCTGTTGGAGTAGCCAAAGTTGACATCACGCCAACGGGACCGATTCGATTAGCTGGTTATGGAAATCGACGAGTCGAAGCGACTCATGCTGCCAGTAAAATTTGGGCCAAAGCACTGGCTATCGGAAGCGATCTACAAAAACCGTGCCTGCTGATTACTGCTGAACTAATCCGCGCGCCGGGATCTCTGGTGGAACCACTTGCCGAACGCCTGAAGAAGCGAGTCGGGCTTGAACGTTCGCAGTTAGCTGTTTGTGTAACACATACGCATACCGGTCCTGCATTGGCTAACATGCTGGTCGATTCCTATTTCGGCAGCAACATTCCTCCAGTACAGCAGGAGCGCATTAAACGTTATACCGAGCGGTTGCTTGATCTTCTGGAGCAGGTGGCAATAGATGCGCTCAATAACCGCCAGCCTTCGCGGCTTGCGTGGAGCGAGGGCAAAGTCGGCTTTGCTGTCAACCGGCGGCAGATTCGTAATGGTTCATGGGTTGTCATGCGACCAAATCCGGACGGGCCGGTGGATCACGCGTTGCCTCTGTTGTCGGTTACCGATGCGGAGGGAAAACTGCGGGCTTTATTTCTCAACTACGCTTGTCATTGCACAACCTACGGCCCGAAATTTAATCAAATTCATGGTGACTGGGCCGGTGCGGCTGCACAAATAATTGAAGCAGAACATCCCGACTGCGTAACTCTGATAGCGCTGGGATGTGGTGGAGACGCTAACCCGGAACCTCGTGTTGCCAACAAGGGGTTTGAGTTGGTCAATCGTCACGGTGCAGCAGTGGCAGACGAAGTCGAGCGACTGCTGGGTAGCAAGATGATTCCACTCAAGAGAGTGCCGGTATGTCGGATCAAGCGGCTCAACTTACCATTGGATCATATTCCTGACCGTGCAGAGTTACAGAAACGACTTAAAAGAGGAGCAAATGCTGCCTATTTTTCAAAAATTCTGCTTAACCGATTAGATCGAGGGGAAACAATTCCCGGCTCATTTTCTTATCTCGTGCAGGCATGGAACTTTGACGACGATCTTTCCATCGTATTTATGGCTGGCGAAGTTGTTTCGGGCTACTCGTTGCGATTAAAACGGGAAGCAGTTAATCAACATCTGTGGATCAACGCCTACTCCAACGACGACCCCTGTTATATCGCAACGCGAAAGATGATTCTGGAAGGTGGATACGAAGTCGTTCAATCAATGGATTCCTTCGCCAAAGCCTCTCATTTGTCGCTGAAGGTTGAGGACATGATCATCGAAGCGGTTCAGTCACTGCTTCAATGATTTCATATTACGAACGGTAAAAATTTGCGAACGGCTCACAATTAACTACAACATAGCCATTATAGTCACTAGAGTACGTCGTGACGCACCTTTGATACGCAGACCTCATTTGGTGCGTTGCAACGCACCCTACGGTACTTTGATTTCAAAAAGCCGCGCGGCCCGCGGCTCCGTGTGCACCGATTTGTTATGTGCCGTTGATGTCGAAAGCACGCAAACCCATGGTTCGGATCAACGCATCCTCGGTCTGGAACAGCGTGTAGTGGTTGATATTGTATTCGTCGAGTTGCTTGAGTGCATCTATGCGGTCAGCACGCGGAATAGTCAGCTTAACGAGCACGTCCTGCGTCACGCCTAGCGCGGGTGTAACATCGTGATGTGAACAAAATGTGTGAGTTTTTTCCTGCGTATCCCAATAAGTGGCGGTTGTATACCAAGCCTTTTGCGCGAAATGCCGTGTATGGGTTGTCACGTATGGCCCGTGGGTACGGATCATGTTGGTGTTGCCCCTGCCTGACTTGTGGCCTTGGGGTCTTTCAATGAACGCGAAAACAGATACGCGATCAGCGTTGTTTGAGGTTTCAAATGCGAAATAGGCAGCGACGTACGGGGACGTCGTCCAATCCAGCAGCGGAGATGGGAATCCATGATGCCGTAAATAGACGAGGTAGTCGTAGTGCGGAAGATGAACCCGCATAATATCCTGTTCGGTTTCGATTTCTTTCTTGATGTCGGGATACGACTGAAGACCCCACTCACGTCCGGTTACGGATTCAATCTCATTGACGCATGAATCTGCGCGCTGAAGGTAATTCTGAACGTCGATGTGAGAATCCGTTGCCCGTTCAGGGCCAGCGCGCACAATTGGGAGGAATTGGCAAGATAGGTGGTTGCGCGTTGTGAGTGAGGTTGCTATCCTTTTTCCTTGTGGAACGTTTCAAC
>WFOZ01000272.1 GCA_015487825.1 Planctomycetaceae bacterium | reverse complement strand
ATTGACGATTTGCCAACTTTCCTGTTGAATTCGTTCTAAGGCTGCATCGAGAAAGAATTCGGAATCCACATCGCGGTTTACCTCTTCGGTATCAGGAAATAACTCACCGATATCCCCCTGCCCAACCGCGCCGAGCAGGGCATCCGTAATCGCATGAAGCAGGACATCTGCATCGCTGTGACCGATGGGACCGAACGGGTGCGGGATTTCGATTCCTCCCAGAATGAATTTTCGACCGGGAACAAGCCGATGCGTATCGTGTCCTTCACCAATTCTCAAATTGAAATCCACAAAGTATCCCTTGCTTAACTTCTGAACATATTTCCTGTTGCAGTCGAACAAAATGAATTCTAGTTCCTGCTGTTGCATCTAACAACCAGCATCACTGTGAACAGGTTCTTTGCAAAAAACATGGCTATTCTCTAATGAGTTTGCTTTTTTGTTAAGCAGATTACGGACAGGGGGGAGGGAGTAGCCGATAATAGTTCGTACGGGAACTATTTGGGGGTGTTTCATGATTTTGGCCTAACCAGTCATTGGAATGTCTCCTATAATGCCCAAATGGCGCAACAGCCTGTTTTACTGGTTAGTTCAGGTTACAGCCGTTACACTGATCCACTTTGCGGTAAGAATATATTTGCCTTGCTCTGTTACGAAGAGGCAATAGTTGTTGTTAAACACAACTTGGCACAAGACTGATATTATGGTAACTATTCAGCAACGGTAGTTTTTTCAGGAATGCAGGTTGTTGGTAGAGTCCGCTATTGCGGACCACCGCATGAAATAGCGAGCTCCACTTCCCAGCGTGGTCCGCAATAGCAGACCCTACGCCAACAAAGCTGAATCGTTACTTATTATGGAACTCAAATAAGGGATTTCTGTTTGATGAACAGAATTGATAAATGGCAAAAAGTTTCTCTGGTTCTTCTTGCATTGACAGCGGGTTTATTGCTGGGAACAAGACAAACTGTAGCGCAGCCAGCGAACCCGTTGGATGGTTTTGGGTTGCCCGGCTTTGGCGATGAAAAATCGAGCGAGCCAAAGGTCACGATGCAGCTCGTGCCTGCTCAAGCTGCCGTGGGGGAAATTGTTACTGCGGAAATTACGATCAAGCTCGATAAAGATTCGTACGTTTATTCTCAGAACCCAAATGTCGGGGCAGAAACAAAGATAAAAATCATCGAAGCGGTTGGATTAGAACCGGTCGATGCAAAATTCATTCCCTCAAAAAAACCGAAAACGGTAATCGAGCCGTTATTTAATAACGCCAAGCTCGAAAAATTTTACGGCGGCGTTACTTGGAAACGCAAATATCGCGTCACCGGAAAAGGAGTTCCCAAACTGAAAGGGACGCTGAAGTATCAGGTTTGTGATGCGAACAGTTGCAATCCGTTTGAAAAACAAATTGCCATTGTCGGACAACTCGGAAAAACGAAATCGAAACAGCCGACTCTCAAAATGTTGCTGGGAGATAAAACAAAACAAAAACCAGCCGCTTCGCTGATTACTGAAAAACCATCATCAACAACAATGCCACCCCTTCAAGGCGTTCTGTTATCCCGCACAAAAGTTCCCGCTGTCGATGGGATTGCAAGTCTAAGTGAGAAAGTTAAATTTGATATTCAGCTACTCGAAACTGGCACTAACGAGGCTGCTGAAAAAATAGTCGCGGTTGTCATTACCGCGACACTGAATGACGGTTGGCACATTTATGCTCAAACACAAGACCCCGCGATGTCTGGGCTTCCGACGATTCTCAAGCTGGATGATACCGGAGGATTAATCCCGATCGATCCAGGTTTTTTACCAACCAAAGCACCGGAAATAGACTATCCGCTCAAAGATATTACGCACATCATCTTTCATCATACAGTCACCTGGCAACGCCGCTTTCGGATGAAATCCGACGAATTCACAGGCAACATCAATGGTTCAATTCGCTATCAATTATGCGATGCCGGAAGTTGTTTGCCTCCCAAGACCGTCGAATTCACCTTGGGAAATGAAACATCAAATGCACAGAATATGAGTCCATCTGAAAAAAGTAAACCACAGCTCTCTGCCAATGCATTGATTGACGACAATGTTGACAGTGAAGCCGAATCTTCCGATCAGGTGGCGTCTGTCCCGATAGAGGAATCAAGCAGCATTACTTCCAATGGTTTAATACCGTTTTTGATTACCGGGGTGATCTTTGGATATCTTGCGTTGTTGACGCCGTGTGTTTTTCCAATGATCCCGATCACTGTCAGTTTCTTTTTGAAGCAAGCGGAAAAAGAGCATCACAACGCGGTCGGCATGGCGACTCTTTACTGCCTCGGAATTATCGGGACGTTTACAGTAATCGGCTTGGTTGTTTCGATATTCTTCGGTGGGTCCGGTATGACCGAAGCGGCGAATTTGCCGTGGTTGAATATTTTTATTGCAGCCGTTCTCGTTTTCTTCGGGATGAACATGCTCGGGATGTTTGAAATTCAAATTCCTTCCTGGATGCTGACCTGGTCTTCCACGAAAGAACAGCAGGGCGGTTTTCTGGGTGTTCTGTTTATGTCCCTCACCTTTACGCTGGTCTCTTTCACCTGCACGTTCGCGTTTGTCGGTTCACTATTACCGATGGCTGCACAGGGAGATTATTACTGGCCTATTCTGGGTATGCT
>WFOZ01000271.1 GCA_015487825.1 Planctomycetaceae bacterium | reverse complement strand
TTCGTAGAGTGTTTTTGGACTTAAACCCAGAAGGTCTGCCAGTTCTTGCACAGAAAGTATCACAGGAAAACGATCTCCAATTTCGCCTGCAAAGGGAGCAGTAAGATCGCCTTGAGTGAGCATGTTTTTTCTGGCACTCTTTCCCATTGCCGTATCAGCCTCATCTGAAATCTGATTATTCTCGTTTGAGCAAATAGCTCGATGTCAGAAAATATAGAATTTCAGTAACCTTCGCAGGGGCGCATCTCAGCTGGGATGCACCCCCATTGAATGCGAGGGGGTATGAGCAAATATCCACTGCCTCGCTGGATAAGCGGTTCCAGCGGCTTACGAGAACTATCGAGTACTCAATCGTATTGATGAGTACCAAGAGAGCAAAGCTGAGCAGTGCTTTATTCTTGAAGTCGTTTTACATTTACATTGTACCTGTTCAACGAAATTCATCGAGAGAAGTCCGTTCAACTCGAAGAAATGAAGTCAGTGCAGATCTTAACTTTTTAATCCGATCAGATTTTAAGTCCAGAACAGATTCAAGGACGCTAAACAGTTTTTCGACAAATTTTGCTGGAGCATCGACATCAGCATATCGCAAACGAATTGTTTGCTCCCAATGGTGGATTGCCAGGATATGTGCGTAGCACTGCCATTTTCCCTGATCAACAAAACCATGAGCTCCTGCCTGTTGTGTGTGACGTTCATTTATTCGCTTGCCGAATCCATCGGACTCAAGCAGAGGGAAATGCCATGGGATATCCTGTATGAATTCTCCTTCTTTTGGGGCCGCATGCCCAAGAAGAAAACCAAACGTCTTTAAGCCATGCGGATCGGGTAAATCCCAGGTAGTCATTCCCAGTAAACGCCAACGGTCGCAGAACTGATCAAAAGCATGAATGAATTCTATCTCCTTTGAGGGTTCGAGTTTTTCATACTCCGGTGGAGCCAATAGCAACTGCGGAGTTCGGGTAAGAGGGAAAACAGGTCGCACTGAATCTGGTAATTGCTCCCATTGATTCTTCAGTCGATCCCGTTCTTCTCGAAAACCTGCATTGCAAATCATCCACCCCGCAGCTCCCTTCATACGCTCGCGTATGTCGTCAACTTCAATGACGAGCTTATTTAACTCATCATAATCTGTAGTCGACCATCCCAAATTGAATCCAGACTCCAATTGTTCTGAATCCAGCGTATTATTCGGCTTCAAAGACAAGCAGGATCGAATTGGCTCGCGACGGTTAATGCCGGCAATTACCATACGACGACAGATTTGTGAAAACTGCTTCTCGATATTGAAATCTTCCCCAGAGATATTGAGCAGGTGCTCCCAGTAGATGGAGTTCTCATCATCGATTGGCAGCATAAAGATAACATCCGATTCCTGAAAACGGGCCTTCACCCATTCACTGTTAGAATCACAGAATTCGTTCAAATCTGAATCACCCCACCGAGATAGCAGGTTGAGTGTTTGAGCTTCCCCACTTATTTCATCCGTCGTACCACTCATCACAAATGTCGTATCATTCATCGAATCCGTCCTTCTGCAAATATGCAGTAATTCTAAACTTGCTAATCCGACTGATCCATTTTGCGGGATTTCTGCGGACTTTTTGATCGCCTGTCGGTAACATCCGCCAGATTCTCCTGCAGCCAGACTTTTGCCAGCAGCTTGCCTATTATCTTCGATATTCCTGTCCGGTCAATCTTTTTTTGCATCAGAGAAGATGTTCGTTTTGTATGAAGGCCACTTTTTCGGGTGATATGGTCCATTTTTAGCTTTCTTATTAAGAATATTAAGTCTGGGTTTATTGCCTGTATTTTGTATACAATTCATTTTACTAATAAGCACGAATGTCAATGCCCCATGTTCAATTCACTCGCCAGTAAATTGAATGTGACATCCTGTTCAACAGGGATTTTGCGTAGCCAGCGGGTGAATTGGTGTAGCATGAGACCGGCGGCTATGTTGGCGGTGTAGATGGTTGATTGTGCGGTGCAGCGGCCGGTTTCGGCTTCGGACTGGGTGAACAGTGTGGAGGCATAATGCTCTTTGGTTTTGTGATCATCCACAGCCAAAACGCGAATCACTTCACCGAGCATTCGGCCATCTACAAAAAATCGGCAACGATTTTCGACGGATCGCCAGATCGCTGCCCGAGTGGAGATGGAATCGACACAACAGAAGATCGCTTCGCCGGTTTTGTAACGCGAACGAAAGCGATCCTGGATTGGTTCCACAATCATTTCCGGAGAGATTTTTTCCACGG
>WFOZ01000270.1 GCA_015487825.1 Planctomycetaceae bacterium | reverse complement strand
GAACCGCGGTCCTTGCCAGTACGTCCATTTTTCATCCAGCATCTGACGGGAACCATCAAAAATAACCTCCGCCCCCGCTATCGGACAAACACCAACTCCCACTTCTGCGCTGGCAGTCGAAGAAACGGCAACCAGCAAAATGGCTGCCAGAAGTATGAAGCAAGTTATTTGACGTTGAAATTTAATCATAACTGTTTTTTCCTTTAAGTGACAAACCGGGGATATGCTCAAGCTGGCAGTCACCGGTTTGAGTTATATAACGAATGCCGCGTTTGCAGGCAGCACGCACGTCAGATCGTAAATGAGACAGCCACGACGGTGATAATTCACCTCTTGCAATAGCATAGAGCGAGAACGCATAACCGTACATGTCCATGCTTAAATAACCATGTGTTCTCATACTTGATGTGTGATACGTTCCGTAATCGAAAGTTTCGTCATGGAAGGCATCATTAGCTCTAAAAATCCCTATACCAAGAAATACGGTGAGTAAATCTGTAAGGTCCTCGTGATCCTCCTCTTCAGCACTGATTCGATTCTGCCCGAGCAGGATAACATGACCAACTTCATGGGCAAGAGTTGATACCACACAGAGGGGGTCCGCAATATGTGTCACTTCAAGCCAAATATCATAAACTCCATCATTTTCTTCGTAGAGGCCCATTGTCTGGGAATACCCCATCCCTTCAATAGGCTGGCGGTGATCGTAGTAGAATTTTAGACGCAGAGTATCAGGAGATAGGCCCATGTACTTTGCAACTCGCTTTAGTATCTCCTCAATTTCGTCTTCGGTGCCCTCGTATTGACTCGGGAAAAAATCAATTGTGGGCAATATCAGAGGGTTGTCCCGCAAACGCTGGCAACCAAATTCATTGACTAGCCAGGAAAAACGTTTTTCGATCCATTCTTTTTCCTGCGAAGAAACGGGGCATATCGGTAATGAGCGAAACCAATTGAACATTTACTAATTCCCTGTTATTTGAAATCGAACAAGAAGAGTGTATGTTCGACTAGAACCAGGGTCTCCTAAATGAATATAGCCCCGATGTTTTACGGTCATCATCCCAGAGCAACAGTATTCCCATCGCGGCACAGCCGCAACTGAAGAATGAATTGGCAATACGTAAGACGGTTTTCCAAAACCGTCTGAGTAAAACAGAACCGATTTCGACGGCTTAAGAAAGCCGTCGTACAGGGAATAGATTGAAAAGTTGCGCACGATAAAAAACTTTCAACGTTAGTAGCACAGGCTGAATCAAGATCTATTAACCTGGCTACTTATTTATCATATAGCCAATCGAGTGAGAACCGTGTGATTTGTGTTAAGTTCAAGCCACCCGTGCGGCGGTCGCCGGCGCAGTGTCCGAGTAAAACGTGATCGTCTACGAATGTTAAAGCTGTGTAACAGTACCAGCCGTTGGGGTCATTTTCGAGGGTTTTTGTATGCTCCCATGTTTTTCCTTCATCGCGGGAGAGGGCAACATTAAACGGAGTTCGTTTTCCTCTAAGTGACGCAGCGATCTTTTCATGATTGTTCCAGATCAGAATTAAATCGCCGGTTTGGGGAATTCGTTCGATAGTTGCCGGGGAAACGGGTGAAGCAATATTCGATGCCTTGAACGCCGACCAGGTATCTCCCTGATCCTGCGAATAACAAATCTGCTGGAATCCTCCGGATGCTCTGCAGAACATCATCAGCCGACCATCTTTCAATTCGACAATACCCGGCTCCTGAAATATAACTTTCTTTCCCTGTTGAGAAGTGGAAGACTGCTTCCATGTTTTTCCATTATCATCGGAATAATGACAACTGATAATGCCACTGCCGTTGAATTTGTTGACCGAAGGCGAATTGTGCAGCGCCACCGGTAGAATAATTCGCCCGCTTTTCAGTTGGACCGCTCGGTCATTATTCAGCACGTTGTAGCCGACTTTTTCGATGCAAAGAGTTGGCTTGCTCCAGGTTTTACCTTCATCGGTAGAAAGCCGCAGCATCGGTCTGCAATCGGCAATGGAATTCTTTTTACAATAGAACAGGGCAATCTCGCCGCTTTGCAGTCTCAACAACGAGACCGACATCACATTGAATTTCCCTTCGCGTTCGACAACCATGACATCATCTTTTGTCCAAGTTTTTCCGCCATCACTGGAAAATCGAGCTGCCAGATGCCCGGCTGCGTGGTCGCTGCCACCGCCAGTAAAGTGACTGTAAACGAACATAATCCGCCCATCTTTAAGCGAAACAAAATCGCCTTCGCTGTTACGTGGATTGCCCGGCTTCGGTGGAAGCAGACGATTTTTCTCTACACCTTTGACTTGTAAAACACGATATGGCGGCTGTAATTGAGCAAACGTGACGCTGACATTCATCACAAGAAAAATGCCTGTCAGTACTAACGATTGACACAAAGTTTTTTGGATGTGCATAAGAATTTCCTGTCAGATGAAATTATTTGTTGGTATTTGCAGGGGCCGCTATTGTGCACCTCGCATTTATGGATTGGTTAGATTCGGTGCCCAGACACCTGTTTTAATCGGGGGGATAATTCCTGATTCCGGAAAGGAATCGGCAACAACGCTATGCAGTTTTTTCGAGAGCTTGTCAATCATTTTTTGATGCTTTCCATCCACTGCCAGATTCGTTTGTTCCAGTGGATCGGCGTGGTGATCGTAAAGTTCGCGTCCTTGCGATCCTTCAGCCCATTCGGTATATCTCCATTGAGGGGTGCGAATCGAATAACCGAAGATTCTCTTTTTGTTTTTCCCTTTTCCACTTCTGCGGGTTACTTCACTTAAAGCCCAGCCGCGACCGGGGAGTTGAGGATCAGCCAGAATTTTGCTTAAATCCTGTCCCTGTAAATTGTCGGGAGCTTCGACACTACAAAGAGATGTCAATGTTGGGTACAAATCGATCAGCCCCACAGGAGTGGACGCGGTTCTTCCTTTGGCGCCATGTTGCGGAGCAGAGATAATCAACGGGACGCGTGCGCTTTCTTCAAACAGACTCAGTTTCTGCCACAAGCCATGTTCTCCCAAATGATAACCGTGATCGCTGGTGAAAACGACGATTGTATTTTCCGCCAGTCCCAACTCTTTCAATTTATCAAGCACCCGGCCAACCTGGGCATCCATAAAACTGATGCTGGCAAAGTAAGCTTGAATCGCCTGTTGACGCAAATCATCGTTGAGCAGATCGTGTTCTTTTTTATGACTCCCCAGTGCATGACGGGGCAGGTCTTTGATGTCTTCTGCCACTCCCTTAACCAACGGCATTTCCTTTACCGGATAATTTTTGAAGTACGGAATTGGTGCGACATAAGGGGTGTGCGGGCGATAAAAACCGACGGCGAGAAAGAATGGCCTGCTCTGATCTTTCGCGCATCGTTCCAAAACCCACTCCGCATCGCTGGCGAGCATGCCATCGGTATGTAATAAATCTCCACGAGGGGAGGCGTACCAACTGAGTGTTCCGCCGAAAGATCCTTTACGAAGCGAAAAAATATCCGGCTCTTCCAGCAGGCGATCACACCCGGCTGGATTCAATTCCAATTCCCAGGAACCGGGGTCATCATGCCCGTTGGTGCCAACCGATTTAGGAACGTTGTAATGATACAACTTACCAATACGGGCAGCAAAATAACCGGCTCGTCTGAACGCATGAGGCAAGCTGAGATGATGGGGAATCGTTTGCCTAAAAATCTGCTGATTCGATAAAATACCGCTACTGTTTGGGTACAGACCAGTCAGCATCGAATTTCGAGAAGGACCGCACAATGGATACTGGCAGTAGGCGTTCTCGAACCGAACCCCCGCATCAGCCAGGCGATCAATGCTGGGAGATTTCACCTGCGAATGACCATAACAGCCAAGATCAACATTCAAATCATCCGAAATAATAAATAGCACATTCGGGCGGGAATCTTTCGCCTGCGAAACATCAGAATTCAACAGGCAAATGGTCATTCCCAAAAGAAACAGCCCAAGATTAACAGTCCGAAAGAATCGACGTTGCAGCATCACGGAATCCTTTGGTATTGAAAACGATCAATGACATCAATAAAGTATGATGCCATTGAACAGAGTACCCAGCACGGCTGGTTCATTCTGATAGCCGTAACCAAACTGATATTTTTCTGAAATTTGCGAGCCGTTCGCAAACTTTTACCATTAGTAATACAAAAGGAATTCTGCAGGGAAGTGACTAATGGCTGATGCAAGGTATACTACCCGGGACAAATAAATGAATACTTCCCATCGAACCGTATTGTTCATCATTCACCATTGTAGGTGATTACCATTCCTAATGTTATTAGAGCAATCATTGCCGAGAAGAACATAAATGCGATAATTAATGCTTTGATGCCTTTAATGAATCCCCGCGTCTGAAAAATATAAATTGGGAATGCAATGTATCCAAAAAAAATCAAGCCAATTCGCATCACTTTTCCGATACGGTGATCCAGTTGCATAGCATCGTTGAGGCACCACGTTAAAACCAAGATTGTTATTGGTAACCCAATGACAAAACTCAGTACAGGGTTCGTTTCTACTAGAAGTCCCGATATAAAACCATATAATCCGCAGTAAATAAGTAATATTATCAGGATACTTTGTTTTTTTTCAGCGAGTATCGAAATCGCATCGGGTTCGCCATCATTATCATCGGCTTCTAACATAATACTCCAGACATGTTCGTGTGTTGTGCAGTCCAAACTGGTTCACCGTCCAGAGTACACAAAAGGAATACCGAGTGAAAGTGAAACGCAGAGCCTCTTCTTCTCTATCCTCCATTATTCCTCTTAGCGATTGCTTTGTTTAATGCTTGCAGGTAAGCACGGGCAGCCGCTTCGATGATGTCAGTGCTGACTCCTTTTCCGTGATGAATTTGCGAACCATCTGCGATTGTGACGACGACTTCGCCGAGCGCATCTTTTC
Organism: Planctomycetaceae bacterium; assembly: GCA_015487825.1. Lineage (GTDB taxonomy): Bacteria > Planctomycetota > Planctomycetia > Planctomycetales > Planctomycetaceae > Rubinisphaera. The sequence continues at coordinate 78 of WFOZ01000270.1, read as the reverse complement.
CGCTGGAAACAGAACTGACATCGAACTCCTGCAATTTTACCGGGAAGCCGATAATGCGTTCCAGTGCAACAAATACAG
>WFOZ01000269.1 GCA_015487825.1 Planctomycetaceae bacterium | reverse complement strand
GGAACAGGACGAACAATCCACGACTGCTCCAGTTTCATCAACTCCGGTAAATCAAACAGCCTCTGAACAACCCGCAACTTACAAACCACCAGCTAAACCTGCCTCTGCGCCAAAATTCAAGAAAACCAAACAGCCAAAAGAGAAGATGGATTTTAGTGCCATTTCGAATCTGTTTGATACCAGGGCTCTTATTGCAGTGGGTGTTGTAGCACTGATAGTAGCTGGCATGTTCCTGCCCAAAATTATAGGAGGAACAAACGATAAAAAAATCTATCGTCGCTACGAAGAAATTTACGCCCAGATTCAAAGGGCTAGACAGGGAAACCCCGGCCAGTTGGAAACACTCGCCAAAGAGGTTCTTCCCGAGATAAAAAATACATCTACAGCATTGGAAAACGCGGGAGCCGGTTCAAAAAAACCTGCTAAACAGAAACTGTTATTTGCGGGGAAGTTTTGTCTGACCCCCATATTACAGAAAAAGATTATGAAGCCCGATTCCTATGATGAGAAGTTTGAAATGCACATGAAGGAAGTTGCTCGATTGCTCGAACTGTAAGCATGGAATTGGCAGCAGATATCAAAAAAGCGACTCAGTTTCATTTTGAAACTGAATCGCTTTTTCCTATTAACCATCAATTTATAGCGTAATTCGCAAACTTCAAACAAAACTCAATATTAGATGCAACTGACAGAACGAACCAGTCGCACCGGGTTTTCGGGCAGATGCGTTGGGAAACGCCTCGCAAGACGAGACGTTGTTCAGCTTGCTGAGGTCTGCTGAGTTGATTTTCGCAGCAGTTTACTCAAACGAGATTTCGTTCGAGCTGCAGCATTACGGTGAATCAAATGTTTGGCAGCTGCCTGATCAAGTCGTTTTGTTGCATAACGGAATGCTGATTCAGCAGCTTCCAAATCTCCGGATGCTGCCAGAGTGCGGACTTTTTTCAAGACTGTTCTCAAAGCCGAGCGTTGGCTTCGGTTGAGTAAGCGACGTTTCACGCTTTGACGCAATGCTTTTTTTGCGTTATCGTTATTTGGCATAACCCGTTTCCCAGAAGTATGTTACGTGTATTTTCAACTGACTGTTTCCCTGCAGTTCTCATGCAAGCGGGACATGCTAACCAATACCCTGCTAAATTTCAATCTTACCCGATACAAAATAAGCTGCCCCAGCAGGATTTATTTGCCTAATGCCAGCTTTTTCCAGGCCCCTCTGGGGCAGTATTTCCTCGTCTCAAGGCCCACCTTGGGAACGCAAGGGGATGAAGCTCCTGCTTCACGTCGGAACGAAAAATCATCTAAAACGAACGAAAACACGTGGGAAGGAGGCCCTTCCCACGTGTTTTCCCAAGCAGGAGCTTGGGAACGAGTCGAAAGTTGAACCTGGCGCTGCCCAGCTAAACAATTTGGCTTTATTTGTAGTAAAGAAATTCTTTAGTGTTAAAAAAAGTGTGGGCCAGTTCCGCCCAGGCCGTTTTGTCTTTCATCAGATTATCGCTCTTTGAAAAACTGGTAGCGGCTGCAGACCATCGTTTTAATTCATGCTTCTGAGGCAACCGTCCCAGCGCCTGAATAAACATCATGCGAATTCGAATTTCCGGCTCGCTGGAGCCATCCTCCATCAGGCGTTCAGCCCAATGTTCGGCTAAGTAGAGCGTCAATGGATCATTCAATAACGCCAGTGATTGTGTGGGAACATTAGTCACATCACGTTTGCCGGTTGGCAGCTTCAGATCGGGCAAATTGAAACAGATCAGAAATTTTGGAGGATCCATAATCGACATTTTCAGGTAGATAGAACGTCGTCCGTTTCCATCAAGAGGCCCGGAGAAAAGACGCTTTGCGCTATCTTCAAGAAAACGTGGCGGATTAATCGGCTTTCCGTATAAAGTAGTATCAAGACGCCCGGAAACCATCAACAAGGCATCACGAACCTCTTCCGCTTCAAGCCGACGTGTCGGATAATGATGCAGCAGCCGATTCATCGGATCCCGATCCGCAGCTGCTTTGCTGAAGGTGGATGATTGACGAAATGTCTGACTCAAAACGAGTCGGCGTATCATCTTTTTCGTTGACCAGCCATCATTCATAAACTGTCTGGCAAGCCAGTCGAGCAGTTCCGGGTGAGAGGGGCGATCCCCCAGCTTTCCGAAATCATTGGAAGTAGAAACAATTCCCGTACCGAAAACCGACTGCCAGATGCGGTTAACATAGACACGAGCGGTAAGCGGATTCTTCGGACTGCTCAGATACTGCGCCAATTCCAATCGCCCACTCTGCCTGCTTTTGCCAACAGAATTCTGCCCGGCAAATACTTCAAGAAAATCACGAGGAATTACAGGGCCATCCACATCGACATTGCCGCGCACATTCAAACGATAATCAAACGGGTGTATCTGCCGCTCATCCATACTATTGGCAGTTCTCGCAAATTGAATGTGCGCTTCGATCTCACGATACCTCTTTACTGAAACCGCGATCCGCGGTGCCTGCTTCTGCTGGTTGGAAAGCAGCTTTTGCTCAAGCAGCCAGTTGAGCCGCTTGACATCCTCAGGCGTGGCATTATGAGTGGCCCAACGCTCAACAGAATCTGAAAACCATTTCGCAACTTGCTGCCAGGCTTCTTTTTTGTTCGAGGGAGAATCACCTGCATAAAGTGAAACGAACGAATCAAGCCTGTCCGCCGGAACGCCCGGTGCATCGTGAGTCACGATGCCGGTTAGAGAAAACCAGCTTCGTTTATTAAAACCATCATCATTGTTCGGAAGCGACACTTTTCCTGCACGAGCCAAACCGGTACGT
>WFOZ01000268.1 GCA_015487825.1 Planctomycetaceae bacterium | reverse complement strand
GCATGGGGGCAGGTGATGTGAATGGTGACGGCCGGCTGGATTTACTTGAAAAATCCGGTTGGTGGGAACAACCTGCGGATCTTGCTGCCAATAAAACATGGATTAAGCATCCGTTCGCATTTTCCGGTCCCGGCGGTTCCCAGATGTATGCAACCGATATTGATGGCGATGGAGATCAGGACGTCGTTACCTCTCTGGCTGCCCATGGATACGGCCTGGCGTGGTACGAACAGATCGAAGGAATTAATTTTAAGCAACATTTAATCATGGGGGCATCATCGACAGATAACGAATATGGCATCGTTTTTTCTCAGCCTCATGCACTTAGCCTGGTTGATATTGATGGCGATGGCCTGAAAGATATCGTCACTGGAAAACGACACTGGGCACACGGTCCACATGGCGATCCAGAGCCGAATGGGAATGCGGTTCTGTATTGGTTCCGATGTGAAAGATACAAAGATGACAAGGGGAATCTTCAAGCGAGATTTGTCCCTCAATTGATTTCCAGCAATCAGGGAGTCGGCGTCGATGTGCAAATTCACGATATGAATGGTGATTCAATACCCGATGTGATCGTCGGTAACAAACTAGGTGCGTTCGTTCATTTGCAGCAGCGTCAAAAAGTCAGTTTTGCTCAGTGGAACAAGACGCAGCCGATTCGCAGAGAATTGACCGCGAAGTTAGATCATAAAACGTACGACGATAACGATGGCAAAACGCCTGAAGAAGCCGCCCGGGCGATGACCGTGCCGAAAGGCTTTCATGTTGATTTGATTGCAGGCGAACCGAATCTGCACCAGCCAATTGCGTTCTGCTTTGATGCGAAGGGACGCATTTGGGTCGCAGAAGCACACACCTATCCGCGGCGCGCTCCCAAAGGAAAAGGAAAGGATCGCATTGTTGTTTTGGAAGATACCGATGGTGATGGAAAGTATGAAAAACAGACTCTCTTTCGCGATGGACTGAATCTTGTCAGTGGATTGGAAGTCGGTTTCGGCGGCGTCTGGGTCGGAGCGGCTCCTTATTTGATGTTTATTCCTGATAGGAATGACGATCTGGTCCCCGATGGGCCGGAACAGATTCTGCTCGATGGCTGGGGGTATCAAGACACACACGAAACATTGAACGCCTTCATTTGGGGGCCGGATGGCTGGTTGTATGGATGCCACGGCGTCTTCACGCATTCCAAAATTGGTAAGCCCGGCACTCCCGATGACAAGCGAATTCCGATGAACGCGGGCGTGTGGCGGTATCATCCGCTCAAACATCAGTTCGAAGTTTTCGCCTGGGGAACAAGTAACCCGTGGGGAGTTGATTTCACGGATACAGGGGAAGCGTTTCTGGCTTGCTGTGTCATTCCACATGCGTTTCATATTGTTCCCGGGGCGCGATATCACAGGCAGGGGGGGAGGCATTTCAGCCCTTATGTGTATGATGACATCAAGACAATTGCAGATCATCTTCACTATGCGGGAGGGATTGGCGATCATGCGTGGTGGGGCGGACGAAATGAAGCCGCCCATGATGATGCAACGTCCCAGGCGGGTGGCGGGCACGCCCATTGTGGAGCAATGATCTATCGCGGCGACAACTGGCCAACTTCATACCGTAATTCACTGATGATGTTCAATGTTCATGGGAATCGAATCAACAACGATTTATTACGTCCCAACGGTTCCACTTACATTGCATCACATGGGCCCGATGCCCTGTTTGCCAATGATCCCTGGTTTCGCGGAGTGAATTTGAAGGTTGGACCCGATGGAGCTGTTTACATGATTGACTGGTACGATAAAAACGCCTGCCATCGTCGAGATCCTGACGTGTGGGATCGAACCAACGGGCGACTGTATCGAATTTCTTACGGAGAATATTCACCACGACCTGTTGATTTATCCAAAGCAACTACCGGTAAACTGATAGAGCAACTCGCGCATGAAAATTCCTGGCAGGTGACGATGGCTCGAAAGTACCTGCAACATCAATTCGCAAGACTTCCTGATTCTGACGCTCAGAAGCAACGAGTCGTTCTCGCTCTAAAGAAAAAACTGAATGCAACTCAATCAGTTACAACAAAACTTAACTTCCTCTGGACAATTCATGCCGTTTCCGGAATCGATCAGGCAGAAACACTTGCCCTGCTGGAAAATTCCGAACCGATGATCCGAAGCTGGATGGTTCGGCTGACTACCGAATCCCGAACGGTTTCACCGGAAGTTCTTTCTCGTTTCGTAAAAATGGCTGGCGAAGAACGCTCGTTAGTTGTTCGCAGGGAATTGGCATCGGCGCTACAAAAACTGCCTGAAGCCCAGCGGTGGGAATTGGGGGCAACGCTCGTCGCCCATCATGACAGTCAGTACGATAAAATGATTCCACTTCTGATCTGGTACGGTGTGGAACCACTGGTTGTTCAGGATACAAAGCGGGCCTTGACACTAGCACAGAACGCACATATTCCACTGGTGAGCAATTTCATCTTCCGCCGAACGGCATCCTCAGTTGAAACACTTCCGCATCTGGTGGAAGCACTCAAAGGGATGAATAGAAATC
>WFOZ01000267.1 GCA_015487825.1 Planctomycetaceae bacterium | reverse complement strand
GAAGGAACGCGAGCGACTCGTTCCTGATGATCAAAATACATTTCAAACTTGGCTGCATCTTCTTTTTTTTGGCCTCGCTTAATCAATGAATGAATTTTTCCAAATGTCGTTGCCTGCTCTGACATCCAACGACGCGTCTCAACATTTTCTGCCCAATGCTCCGCAACAATATCACATGCTCCCTGCAGAGCAGTTTCTGTATCAGGCACCTGCCTGTCGGGATTGACAAACCGCTTCAGTACCTCTGAACGGGACTGCTCTAATGTTTTTTGCCGCAGCAATAAATCAGCCAGCGGTTGCAAACCACGTTCGCGAGCGATCGCCGCCCGCGTGCGACGCTTCGGTTTGAACGGCAGATACAAATCTTCCAGCAACTGTTTATCATGGCACTGCTCAATCTGCATTCGCAACTGCGGTGTGAGTAGCTGTTGCTGATCGATTGTTTTTATAATTGTCGTTTTGCGTTTGGCCAGTTCATGAGCTTTGCCGAGTGCATCTTCGATTAATCGTAATGCGATTTCATCCAGCCCACCGGTTGCTTCCTTACGATACCGGGCAATAAAGGGAAGCGTATTCCCATCTTCGAGAAGATCGATGGTCTTACCGACCTGAGAATGTGCCACTCCCGTAACCTCGGCAATTGACCGGACCACCTGCGCTTTGTCAAAACAATTAAATGCCTGCGTTGTCACCATTTAGTACCTTAGCCTGGATGATGCAGCGTTGAAAGGAACCGTGGGCTAGCCTCCAGCGGCTGATAAATAATCCGGGGTCGCCTCTACTTGTGGAATCCACAATCGTCAGGCTGGAAAGCCTGACCTGCTTTCTTTAATCCGACTGATTCCATTTCAGGCGCAAAGCGTTCGGGGCAATCTGATATTGTGCCTGTTATCTATTGATCAATCCTCAAATATACTGATTGATCAGATTTTCAAGATACTCCTGGCGACCGCTGACATTCGGGGCGGAGTCTCCTTTATCCAGCATATATTGCTCGAGAGAATCGAAAGTTGCTGATCCTTCTTCAATTGTTTTGCCGATGCCATCATCGTAACTGGCGTATCGATTTTTGACGAATTCATCCAGTACACCATCCTGACGAATTCGAGCTGCTATTTTTGCACCGCGGGCAAAAGCATCCATGCCGCCAATATGAGCGTAGAACAGATCGATCGGTTCGAAACTTTCCCGTCGAACTTTTGCATCGAAATTCAACCCGCCGGGGCTGATTCCCCCCTGCTCCAGGACCACTAACATGCACTGAGTGGTCAGGTAAATGTCTGTGGGGAACTGATCGGTATCCCAGCCGAGAAGCAAGTCGCCATAATTGGCATCCATACTCCCCAGCGAGTTTTGAATCCGCGCATATTCCATTTCGTGCATCATTGTGTGACCAGCCAGGGTGGCATGATTGGTTTCGATATTCATTTTGACAACATCTTCCAAGCCGTACTGACGCAAAAAGTTCATACAGGCTGCAACATCAAAATCGTATTGATGTTTAGTCGGCTCCTTCGGTTTCGGCTCGAACAGAAACTGTCCTTCAAAGCCGATGCTTCTTGCATGATCTTTTGCCATGTGCATGAACTTCGCCAGATGATCGAGTTCCCGTTTCATGTCGGTGTTGAACAGATTCTGATACCCTTCGCGACCGCCCCAGAAAACATAATTGGCCCCCCCCAGTTTGTGAGTCACTTCAATCGCTTTTTTTACCGCTGCGGCTGCATGAGCAAAAACATCCGCATTGCAACTGGTTGCTGCACCGTGCATGTAACGGGCATGGGAAAAGAGATTCGCTGTTCCCCAAAGCAATTTGATACCTGTGGCCTGCTGAGCTTCAAGCAGTTTATCTGCGATGGTATCGAAAACATCGTTCGACTCTTTCAGCGTTGCCCTTTCCGGCGAAACATCTCGATCATGAAAACAGTAGAAATCAACTCCCAGCTTTTGCATGAATTCAAAAGCGACATCGACTCGCTTCAATGCGTTTTCTACCGAATCACTTCCATCATCCCACGGACGGTCCGCACAACCAGGCCCGAACGGATCAGCCCCCATCCCGCGAAAAGTGTGCCAGTAGCAAACACTGAAACGAAGTAATTCACGCAGCGTCTGCCCTTCAACCACTTCTTCCGGATTGTAATGCTTAAAGGCTAAAGGGTTTGTGCTCTCTGGGCCTTCGTATTTGATGGCAGAGACTTCCGGGAAGTAACTCATGGTAGGAGTTCCTGTTATGCTTCTAATGGTTAATTTCTTAGCCGCTTACGCAAATTTCAAAAGAGGCCCCGCTATAACGGGCTGTCAAAACAAGCCCGTCGCAGCAGGTATTTCTTATTTTGTGAGTTGAACAGCCGGCTATAGCTGATATCTTGTGGTCAGCTTAGTTTGATAAACAGAGTGGCGAATTTGACGAGGAATATCAACCCAATCAAAGCAGGAGATAAAGATGACTGGTTATACAGTACATACCGGAACAAGCAAAAAATTTGTTGATGGTTGGGATTCCATTTTTGGATCTCAAAAAGAGAAAAAGAAGTCGGGTAGTTCAAAGAAAAAGAAACAGGCAGGCTCAAAAACAGAAGCGAAGAAGCGTTCTACGAATAAAAGCAAATCGAAAAGCAAAAAAGCCGGGAAGAAATAGAAGAGATATTGAATCCCTTCATCCCGGTATCACTGCTGGAAATCAGCCTCGGTTTGCTCAACAGCTTCGTGAATCGATTGTGGCAGATGGGAGTATGTATCCTGATACACACTGATAGCCGCATTAATTTGCCTTAATGCATTGACATTTTGCATTTTCAGGCTTTTACGGCGCGAATCCATAATCGCAATCGGAGCCAGGACCACAACTAGCAAAAGCAGAAAAAGAGATACGGCGACTTCCATTTTTGAAAACGCAGACCGTAACCGCTTGAAGTTTGCGTGCATTTTCTGTGCTCTGTCTACCCGGCTAACCGGAACGAATCAACCGGCCTGTAATTGTTCTTCAACCATCGAGATGACTTCCTGAGCAGCCCATTTTCGGTTGGCAACCTGAATTTGCCCATCTCGCTTGAGCATCTCTTTCATCTTACGCTCTGCGGAAATAACCGTACTATGATTTCTGCCGCCGAACTGCTTACCGATTTCATGATACGCGGCCTGAGTCCATTGTCTAGTCAAATACATAGCCAGCATGCGAGGCTGTGCTAAATCGCGAGTTCTGCGAGGTGAAACCAATTCCTCTTTCTGGACACCAAATAACTCACAAACAGCATGTTGAATGTCCGAAGCCCGAATAATTTGCAGACAGTCACGTTCCAGATCTTTCAAAACTTCCCGCGTGGCAGTTATTCCAACCGCCCGTTTTGTAAGATGATGATACGTCTGCAAACAATTGATCGCCCCAATCAACTCGCGAACATTCCGGCTGAATTTACGGGCAACATAATCAATTGCATCTTCTGTAATATTCAACGCAAACCGATCCGCATGGCGTTTCACAATTTCTCTGCGAGTTTCCAGATCGGGAGTTTCGAGCCTTGTCACCAGACCTGATAAAAACCGGGTACTCAAATCCGGACGAATATTCGTTAACATACGAGGATGCCGATCCCCGGCAAGAACAATTTGCCGACCGTAGGAAAGCAGCTCCTGAATTGTATGGCAAAATTCTTCCTGGATTCCCTTTTTCGCATCCAGAAATTCGATGTCGTCCACAATTAATACATCAATCGAACGGAAACGTCGCCGGAATGCAGGAAGTGTTTTTTCCCGCAACGCCTTGGTGTAAAAGTTTGCAAAGGCCTCTGCAGTGAGATAGGTAACCTGAAGTTCAGGATGCAATTGCCGAATATTGACATGCATTCCTTCAACCAAATGTGTTTTGCCAACCCCTACCCCACCATACAGGTAAAACGGATTGTACTGCTCACCCGGTTGTTTGCAGATGATATCGACCATTGAAAGAGCAACACGATTGCAGCGACCGGAGACAAAATCTTCCAGGCGGGCAAACCTGCGCCGCCTGGGCGCCAATCGATTTTTCTTCGGCTGTTCGTGACGCTGCGTCGCGTTTTCGTCAGACTCATTCTGAGCAGCAAGCGAACTTTTGCTTTTTTTCTTCGCATCGCTTCCGGGAATTATTGTATTGCTTTGT
>WFOZ01000266.1 GCA_015487825.1 Planctomycetaceae bacterium | reverse complement strand
GGCGAGAAGGTTGTTCGTTGCGGAAAAAGCCTCTCCTGCTTCGCCCGAAGATCGACTCTTTATGGCTCGACAGCTCGCGGCTGTCCGTGGAGAAACTCCCAGGATTCGCCAGATTATTGCGGAATTACTTTTGCAGATCACTGAAGAACTGCAGGATGGCTCTGCTGCGTTTAAGAAGTTAACCCGTCAGCAGGCTATTGAAATTCGAGAGATGCGAGCGGAAGCCTATGCAACATCCGGACAAACGACCAAAGCGGTCGTGTTGTATGAACAACTTGTTGCAGAAATGCCCGACAATCAGAAGTACGTCAATCGTCTGGCGCATTTGCTGGAACTATGCAATAATCGTGAGCATTGGGAGAAGGCTGTCACACTCTGGAAAGCTCGAGTCCGCAGAGAAAAACAGGGAACTGAACCCTGGCTCGAAGCCCGTTATCATCTTGCAGTGGCAAGCATAAAATTGAACCGTCTTGAAGAAGCTCGCAAAATCGTAAAGGTTACATTGCTGCTTTACCCGGATATTGGCTCCAAAGATTTACAGAATCGCTACCGGGAACTGGCAGAAAAGCTGAAACCTTAGCTCCCTTGTATCACCACTGATACAAGGGGACGCTATTGCTTTCCATGTAATGTTCAATCATTGAACTACCAACGCTCCGCCATGAATAATCACGCGTTGCACGGCGTATCTTCCTCTCGCCTCGTATCCCGCCCATAAAATTAGAACCCGGTTGTTCCTTCTTCCTCAGATTCTTTCCTGAGCGACTCCTGCTCACCCTGAATATAAGTGTGCCCTTTATAAAACTGTGCCCAAATGACATATAGGATTGCAATGGCGAGCATACAGCCTGTAAAGAACCAATAATAGTTTGGCCCCTCCAGAAGCACGCTACCTTGTTCCATCAATTTGACGCGGTATTCATTCACTGACGCGGTAAAAATATTGCCCAGGAAAACGGATAACAAAAAGAGGCTCATGATAAAGGACTTCATTTTCTTGGGAGCTTGCGTATATGAAAATTCGAGGCAGGTAATCGAAACCATTACCTCAGCACAGGTAATGAGAACGTAAGCCCAGAATTGCCAGAGAATGGAAGGTGTTTTTCCATTTTCAATCCAGACTTCGACCAGTCCACACAGTGCGAATGGAAGTACCGTCAAGAACAGGCCCAAGCCTATTTTTCGAAGTTGGGTTACTCGAAAAATTCGACCGATTGCCGGGTAAATAACATAGGAGAACAAAGGAATCAGAATCATGACCAACACAGGGTTGGCTGCCTGTATTTGGGAAGCTGACAATTCGAAAGAATTCGAGGCCCCAAACAGCGAGATATTCCGATCCATATGCTTGGCCTGCTCAACCCATGTGGAGGCAGTCTGATCGAACAGGCACCAGAACATCGCCACTAGCAGATAAAGTGGAATTAAATTGAAGATGGCCCGCATCCCCTCCCGGCTGAAAGTTTCAGAAAAAAACTTCTCTTTAGCCGGTGGAATATGCACATATTTATTTCTTCCCAGCCAGAACATAAATGTTGCAATGGCCATTAAAACTCCGGGGACTCCAAACGCGACTCCCGGGCCATACCATTCCAGCAGCTTTGGGGTCAGAGCAGTTGAAACGAAGGAACCCAGATTGATCGAAAAATAAAACCACTGAAACACTTTGGTCAGTAAATGATGATTCTTTTTTCCAAACTGATCGCCTACATGAGCAGAAACACAAGGTTTAATTCCTCCCGAACCGAACGCGATCAGTCCGAGCGCGATTACCAGCGTCACTCTGGGATCCATTCCGGTAAATTTGGGGAAATCGACAAACGCCATTACGGCGTGTCCCAAACAGTAGACAAGCGAAAGCGCAATAATAATTCGATATTTGCCGAACAACCAGTCTGCCAGGATAGAACCAAGTATTGGCAGCAGGTAAACAGCTGCAACAAACCAATGCACCCAGGCGGTTGCACTGGCTTCATTCATGAAAGCATCTTCTCCTGCTGCGTTCAGTAAATGTTCTGTCAGGAAGACGTATAAGATTGTCTTCATGCCATAAAAACTGAACCGTTCTGCGGCTTCGTTTCCGACGATATACGGAATTCCCGGCGGCATCGTTTCGATATCGAATGGCTTTGTCGCTGGTTTAATTTTTTCCATGAACTCACTTTCCTTGGTTCTCGCTGGCTTCGCCTGTAATGTTCAGAGCGTCTCAGAATAGAGAAGTTGTGCTGTTTGGTCGAGTCCGATTTCAGAAAACAGACGAGTACCTACTCAGCCGTGGCAGCACGGAGCCGCTATGGCAACTCATGCTGGAAATTCGCTCCCTCAATTGGGCAATGAGGATTTCATATTGGGCAGAAGCTGTAAGGTGGCTCTAACCACCATTTAAATCATACTTTTTGAGCTTGCCGTAAAATGTGCTGCGAGGCATATCAAGCATTCTCGCAGCCTTGGCCTTATTTCCTGAACTGGCCTGTAACGCTTCGATCAGAAGTCTCTTTTCGTGGATTGCCGGATCAGAATTTGCTTCAGGTTCATCGGTAGAAACAAGAACTTTCTGCGCCACAGCAGAAGGCAGTAGTTTTTCCTGAGCAGGTTTTGCAAAGGATTCCAATGCAGTGGAAATGGAACTTGTTCCACTTTGCTGAATTTCCAAAGGGAGGTTCTCAAGCAGGATGCAATCAGTTTCAGCTAACACAACAGCCCGATGAATGGCGTTATGTAACTCACGGATATTTCCCGGCCAGTCATAATTAAGCAAAGCGCGAAATGCCAGGTCATCAATCTCATTAATTTGCTTGCTGGTATTGCGAGTTGCTTCACTTAAGAATTCCAGGCTGAGTTCAAATATATCCTCTTTACGTTCCCGTAACGGCGGTAAGCGAAGCGTAATGACATTTAAGCGGTAATACAGGTCTTCACGAAAACGTCCTTGCTGAATCAGCTTTTCCAAATCCTGATGTGTTGCAGTAATCAGTCTTACGTCAACAGAAATCGACTCCCGGGAACCGACCGGTTCAAACTGACGTTCCTGCAAAACTCGCAATAGTTTCACTTGAACATCCAGGGGAACATCACCAATTTCATCCAGAAACAGCGTTCCACCATCTGCCATCTGGAACCGCCCAACGACATCTTTGTAGGCACCTGTAAAAGCACCTTTCACGTGACCGAATAATTCACTTTCAAGCAACGAAGAAGAAAGAGCTGCACAGTTAACAGTCACCAGAGGAGATTTTCCCCGTTTGCTGTTAAGGTGAATTGCACGGGCGAACAATTCTTTCCCGGTTCCGCTTTCACCACGTAATAAAACAGAGCTTTCGCTTGCTGCAACCTTCTTTGCTGAATTGATCAACTGGATGACAGCCGGGCTGCTGCCACAAATATCCCCTTGGTCGAAATCCTGATGTTCCTGATAGAGCGTTGTTTCTGCAACAACTTCATTTTCTGTTATATTTCCCGCAACTTGCCGTTGAAGAATTGCTATTTGCCGTTCCTGGTTTTCAATTTTTCGTACTTTCTCCTGCAGAATTCCATCCAGTCGGGAAACATTCTGCTGAACCCGCACACATTGCAAAGCCACGCCTGTCATTTGCCCGATTGTAGTTACAAACGTAATATCTTCTGCACTGAATGGAGACGAAGAAACCTTTGCTCCCAGCAATACGATTCCGGAAAGCTGGCCATCAACTTCAAAACCATGCATTAAATGCGAATTAAATTCGCGATGCAGCTCCTGTAAATGAGAACTGTTCTGCTTGGATGAACTGGCAATTCGTTGGCAGGATCCTGTTAACTGAAGCTGCTCTTCTGATTCTC
>WFOZ01000265.1 GCA_015487825.1 Planctomycetaceae bacterium | reverse complement strand
GCTTGTGGGTGGGAGCGTTTTTCTTTCGGGCTGCAATCGTTCTGCTGCTGAGCTTAAACTAAGTGGCAAAACGATGGGGACCTTTTACCAGATTACACTGGCTGCCTCTGAAGAGGCTTCTGGTTCCGGCGAGTTGAAAAAAGAGATTGAAGCTCTGTTGGGGCAAATCAATCAGCAGATGTCGACATATATTGAGACATCAGAAATATCGCGGTTTAACCGGCTGGAATCGACAGACTGGTTTGCAATCTCTTCTGATTTTGCAAAAGTGGTCTCAGAAGCGTTGGAGATTTCAAAGCAGACCGATGGCTCATTCGATCCAACAGTAGGCCCGTTAGTCAACCTGTGGCATTTTGGCCCCGAAATATCGGAGCAGACAATCCCGGATGATGATACTATTAAGCAGGTCCGCAAGCTTATCGGTTATGAACAGCTGCATGTTCGACTGAGGCCGCCCGGAATCAGAAAGGAGATCACCGGGCTACAGATCGATTTGTCCGCAATAGCCAAGGGGTACGGTGTTGACCGCGTTGCGAAGTTACTGCGAGAAAAGGGATATCGGAATTATCTGGTGAATATCGGTGGTGAGGTTGTTGCTCATGGTAAAAAAAGCGAACATGTCTACTGGCGATTAGGGATCGAAAAACCAATTGAGAATCAGCGATCGGTGACGGAAATCATCCGGTTGACTGACAATGCGATGGCGACTTCGGGTGATTATCGCAATTTTTACGAAATAGACGGGAAGAAGTTTTCCCATACTATCGATCCGAGGACAGGCCGTCCGGTGAAACATTCACTGCGATCTGTATCAGTGATTACACAAACCTGTATGCAGGCAGATGCGTTAGCGACAGCTTTAATGGTGATGGGGCCGGGGCGGGCCTGGGAATATGCTGAAAAGCATCAGTTGAATGTCTACCTTATTTATGAGCAGGACGGAAAACTGATTTCAAAACATTCCTCACGATTTCCTGTACTTGAAACAAAGGAATAAACAATGGCTACATTTTTGGCAGCGGTATTGGTCTTTGCGGCTGCATTTACAGGTTTGGCAATTGGAGTGATTATGAGCAATCGCTGTCTGAAAGGGACATGCGGCGGCTTGAATAATATTCCGGGGCACGAAGGAAAAAGTGCCTGCGATGTCTGTCTCTCAACAAAATCAACTTCAAGCCCTCAGGAAGAGTCATAAGCGGAATAAGGATTGTTCGAACAATTCCAAGGGCCTCATTCCTATGAAAATGTACGATGTTGCCATTGTTGGTGGGGGAATTGTGGGGTTGGCGACGGCCTGGCAGTTGCTGCAGCAACGTCCCGCAACCGCGGTACTGTTAATTGAAAAAGAGAGAGAACTCGCTACTCACCAGAGCGGACATAATTCCGGGGTGATTCATTCCGGAATCTACTACAAGCCGGGATCACTACGTGCGATCAATTGTCGCGCAGGGAAAGTGGCCCTGGAAAAGTTTTGTGAGCAGTTCGAGATTCCTTTCGATCGCTGTGGTAAAGTGATTGTTGCAGCTGATGAGTCGCAGGTTCCCGGTCTTGAAAAAGTTTATCAACGAGGCGTTGCCAACGAAATTGTCTGCGAAAAAATCGGCAAGGAGCGGCTGGCGGAACTGGAGCCGCAAGTTTCGGGAGTCGCTGCGATTCATGTCCCCGATACCGGAATCATCGATTACAAAGTCGTTGCAAAAAAACTGGCAGAGCAAATTCAAACGCAAGACGCAGACATTCGGTGTGATACAAAACTGAAAGGCTTGCACAAAGAGACGGCCTCGCAGATTTTATTGACAACGCAAGGCGATTTCGCCACTCGGGTTGTGGTTACCTGTGCGGGGTTGCAGTCTGATCGCGTTGCCAAACTTTGTGGAGCGAATGTAAAGACGAAAATTATTCCGTTTCGTGGTGAGTATTACGATCTGAAACCGACCGCGAAGCATCTTTGTCGCAATTTGATTTATCCGGTGCCTGATCCGCAATTCCCGTTTCTGGGTGTTCATTTCACACGCATGATTCAGGGGGGTGTTGAATGTGGCCCAAACGCGGTGCTGGCTTTTTCGCGGGAAGGGTACACGAAAACTCAAATTAACTGTAAAGATTTGATTGAATCACTGACGTTCCCCGGTTTTCTAAAAATGAGTTGGAAACATTGGAACGCGGGCATGAGTGAGATGTGGCGATCTTTTTTCAAGACGGCTTTCGTGAAAGAGTTGCAGAAGCTGATTCCTGAAATACAGGCCAGTGATTTGGTAGCCGCCCCGGCTGGTGTGCGGGCTCAGGCGGTTACTTTGCAGGGGGAACTGGTGGATGATTTTCTGATCGAAGCAGATGAACGAACCATCAACGTTCTGAACGCCCCTTCTCCGGCGGCAACGGCTTCACTGAATATTGGCAAAACGATCATGGAAAAAGTGATCCCGATGCTATAGAGTGTAGCTGGCATTCAAAGG
>WFOZ01000264.1 GCA_015487825.1 Planctomycetaceae bacterium | reverse complement strand
ATTGTTAACGGATAAAATATAAAACTCTAATCTCTCAATAACTCTGCATATCGACATGACAGGCAATGTTGTTGTTTTTAACGGTCAATTTCTTTGTAAGCTTTGCAAATCATCAACAAAGCTTGAGTTTGGCCACGACTATCACAACAAACCAGCCGTGCTGGGTAATTCACTTAAGGGATGCTAAATCTCATCCTGTAAAAACAAAGAATCAAACTTCTTATCGAATACGGCCCTTATGCTTTGCACAGGCATTCTGCGATGACTGCACCACTTCCCGACTACAAGACCATAAAACTTACTCTTCACGGAACACGTCCCAACCAGATCAGCTATTATGGAAGCTAAATAAAATTCAGAAGTTCAAAAACCTCCTCGATAACAACACCAACAGAAGTGTTGCATGATAAGGGCTGTTTCGAAATTACAAACATTTTTTCCCATCTGCACCTGCAATTTCACAAGATTGTTCAGGCTCTGATGAGGACCAGGCAATTTGGGCAGAAAAAACAGTAGTAAAAATACTCGATTAGCGAAAAACGTACACAAAAGGCAATGCAGCATAAACTTATGACTACTTCCCAACGCCGGATCTTCAGCTTTGTAGACTACTGCATCTTCAATCCTTAATTTTGGGGTCGATATTATCGGATAGTGCGACAACGGAGCACGGACCAACAAAACTCAACCCCCAATTTAAGGCCTGAAAAGGCACTACATTAATCAGCCAAGAGTTCTGCCATGAAAACAAAGTGCCCAAATGGACATGTTCAGCATAGCCAGGATTGCCCCTACAACCGCTTTTCAGTTACGAAAATAACCATGCTACAGGGCAAGTGTGAATAGCGATTTTCGAAGTTTAGGCATTTTTAAGAAAAAACAAGCTCGGGAAAGTGGCCATACGAACACGTTCAATATAATCGACACGCCTGTCAACTTATAAAGCCAGAGAATCAGGTAATTCAATTTTGATACCGCATTCGAGGTTTTCTATAATTTCATACTGCTTTGTGACGAACATTTTTTGTACCAGGCAGGTTTGTAGATGCCAATTGTGGAAAGATCTACCCACAATTTATTTGAGAGAAACATCAACTGATTCAAAAAACTGAAGTGAGTGCTTGTTATTCCATGTCAATTTAATCGCTAGGATGCGCTACACCCCCAGCATGGCTGGTATATTTTGATAACCGTGGTCAAAAGCATTTTTGTTGAAAATTTGCGAAGCTCACAAAGAAATTAACCGTTAGTAGCATGAGAGACTTAATGAAAAAAAACATCTGTTACCTGTTAACTTCGCTTTTTGGCGTTGTCGGCCTGACGGTTTGCATGGCGGTTTTTCCCGCAGTTGTCTCTGCTGCTTCCAAGAAGAAAGATACGTATCGTTACAAGTACGACCAGAAAGTAGTTGAGGAAATTGACAAAATTATTCGGCAAAGCTGGGAAGACAATGAAGTAACTCCCTCAAAAGTTGCGATAGACACTGCCTGGTTGCGGCGGGTTTATCTTGATACGGTTGGTCATATTCCTCCATTGGACGTGGTCGAATCATTCCTGCGAGATAAAGACCCCGATAAGCGTGTGCGGGTAATTGATGAATTGCTTGAGGATCCTGCATACACTCACAATTGGACCACGATTTGGACAAACCTTCTCATTGGTCGCCAGACACCCCGGCGAACTTCTCGGGAAGGGATGCAAAAATTCCTGCGGGAAGCATTTGCCAAAAACCGCAGTTGGAATGATGTTGTTTACGATATTCTGGTTGCAGATGGGCATTACGAGGAAAATGGAGCCGTCAATTATCTTTTGGCTCAAATGACAATGCGAGACGATGGCGTCCAGGCAACTGCAAAAACCACTCGTCTTTTTCTAGGTGTTCAGGTTCAATGCACCCAGTGTCACAACCACCCGTTTAATGACTGGAAGCAGAATCAGTTTTGGGAATTCAATAGTTTTTTCAGGCAGGCCAGACGAGTTGATCACCGAAAACTGGATCCTGAAACCGGGCGACAGGTTGATGATTATTCTGAACTTGTCGTCGGAAGTGTCAGCGGACCTGTTTTTTACGAAAAACGTAGCGGATTGATGCAGGTCGCTTATCCGAAATATTTCGGCAAAGACGTGAAAACCGATGATTCAGGAGACCGTCGAATTGCGTTGGCCAAATCTATTGTCAACGATCCTAATCATTATCTTGCCAAGGCGATGGTTAACCGGATGTGGGGACATTACTTTGGGTTTGGTTTTACTCGACCGGTCGATGATATGGGGCCACATAACCCGGCTTCTCACCCCGAACTGCTCGATTACCTGACCGAAAAATTTGTCGAAGCCGACTACGACATGAAAATGCTCATCCGTTGGATTGCCAACTCAGAAGCGTATCAACTATCCAGTGAGTTCAACAGTAAGAATAAAATTGATGACCCTGCTGCCGGGGAATTGCCTTTGTTCAGCCATGCTTATATTAAGTCGATGGAAGCAGAACAGTTGTTTGATTCCCTGTTGATTGCAGCTAACGCAGATGGAATGAGCAAAGCCAGTTATGCAGAATCAAATCGTCGTCGAAATATGTGGCTACAGCAGTTTGTGACAACTTTTGGCACCGATGAAAATGATGAAGCTACGACATTCAATGGTAGTATTCCGCAAGCGTTGATGATGATGAATGGCGAACTGGTTGAGGCGGCAACCAATTGCAAACCAGGCAGCCTGCTGCACAATGTGGTGCAAAGTAAAGAGCGAGATACTCGAAAAATCCAACAGATATATCTGGCTGCGTTATGCAGGACACCAACCGGTCGGGATGTCTCTGCGGTTAAAAAACTGTTCAACGCCAACCGCGATCCCATCGCAGCGTATCAGGATTTATTCTGGGCATTACTGAACAGTAACGAGTTTATGTTTATTCGCTAGTGTCCTGGCAAGGTTGCATTGTCGTCCACTTTTAGTCCTGTTAAGAGCGAACTTAATTTGCAACGCGTCAATACAAAATGGAAATTTAACCAGGTTGTTCAACCAGTCACAGGGTGCATTGTATTGCCCCGCATCTTCCTTGCAGTCTTACATAATCCTCAATGGTGCGATGCACCTGACAAATAACTGTAAATCGGAGTAAATTTCAATGAAGCAGAATCCTCCCGGTACTATGAATCGTCGCCATTTAATGTCCCACCTTGCAGCAGGGGCAGCGATGACCGTTCCTGCGTATTCTTTTCTGAATCACGTTTCTGCCAATGCTGCCGAAGTGCGACGCAACGAAAAAGCCTGCATCCTTATCTGGCTCAGCGGCGGTCCTCCCACAATTGATATGTGGGATTTAAAGCCGGGCTCGAAAAACGGCGGTGAATTCAAAAAGATCAGTACCAAGGGTGACCTGCAAATCAGCGAACATCTCCCCAAAATTGCCCAGCAGATGGACAGTTTGTCTGTTGTGCGATCGATGAGTACACGCGAAGCTGATCATACACGTGGTCGCTATTACATGCACACCTCTTACGTACCCAACCCAACTGTAATTCACCCTTCATTTGGTTCGGTAATCAGTCACGAGCTTGGCACCAAACGGAAATATCTTCAAATTCCTTCTTTTGTTTCTGTGGGGGGCGGAGCAGGTAGTTCCGGGTTTTTAGGGATGACTCATGCACCGTTTGTTGTCGATAGTAACGGGAATATTCGTAATGTTGATCGCAATTCCTCGAAGAAAAATCGTCTGCAGCAACGACTTGCCATGTGGAATGTTGTCGAAGATGGATTCATTCGTTCCGGTCGTGGAGATTTACCCAAAGCTCATAAAGATGTTTACGGCAAAGCGATTAACCTGATGACGTCTGAGCAGATGGAAGCGTTTCAGGTTGCTGGTGAAGATCCCAAGACCCAGGAAGCTTATGGAAATAACAACTTCGGGCGAGGCTTAATCATGGCTCGCCGCCTGGTTCAGACCGGGGTTCCGTTTGTAGAAGTTAATCTTGGTGGTTGGGATTTGCATACGGATGTCTTCAACACACTTCGTGACCAGAGACTTCCAATGCTCGATCAAGGGATTGCTGCTTTGACACAGGACCTGAAAAATCGAGGGATGCTTGAAAATACTGTCATCGTTTGTATGGGAGAATTCGGACGAACTCCGCGCATCAATCAGGATACCGGTCGTGATCACTGGGCAGCGAGCTGGTCTGCCATGATTGGTGGCGGTGGTTTGAATGGGGGTGTCGCAGTGGGTGAAACTGACAAAGATGGTACTGCTATCCTTGGTAAGAGTTATTTACCGGGTGATATCTGGGCTACTGTTTGCAAAGCCCTCAAAATACCATTGAACATCGTTCATACTTCCAAACGTGGCCGTCCGATGAAAATTGCAAACGGCGGAACTCCGATTGAAGAACTGGTCGGTTAGTTACTCTGTCCGGTTAATAATTTTTCAGACGCACCGATGGTCT
>WFOZ01000263.1 GCA_015487825.1 Planctomycetaceae bacterium | reverse complement strand
TTGAGCGGATTGAACCGATTGAAGATGGAGTTATTCTGCATTTGAAATCCGGAAAAATGCTGAAAACAGATATTCTTCTCTGGGCTGCCGGACGTCAGGGGAACAGCGATAACATGGGGCTGGAACAGATCGATCTGACTCCCAATAAAAGAGGCCAGATTGAAATCAATGAGGATTTCCAGACCAGGCATCCTCATATTTATGCAGTGGGCGATGTAATTGGCCCTCCTTCACTGGCCAGTGCCGCCTATGTTCAAGGACGTTATGCAGCCAGTCATTTAATTCATGGACATGCCGACCGGGCGATGATTCAGGATATCCCGACCGGTATTTATACCAGTCCGGAAATCAGTTCTATCGGGCAGACAGAGCGTGATCTAACAGAAGCAAAAATCCCGTATGAAGTTGGACATTCGATGTTCAAGTCAATTGCCCGGGCCCAAATTACTGGACAGACTGTTGGAATGCTCAAGCTGTTATTTCATCGCGAAACGCTGGAAATCCTGGGGATTCACTGTTTTGGAGCCAATGCGACGGAAATTATTCACATTGGCCAGGCGATTATGTCTCAGCAGGGAAGTGCAAACAGTTTGAAGTATTTCATGAATACAACATTTAATTATCCAACAATGGCGGAAGCGTACCGGGTCGCTGCTCTTAACGGATATAATCGCCTGTTTTAGTTTTCATACAACGAGGCACTGACGGTTGAACTTTCGACATCGACAAATTTGCGGAACAGGAAAACATGGCTGCTTTTGAAACCGAGATTAACATCCAGGCAACTGTAGAAGAACTTTTCGATTTTCTCATCCAACCCGATAACATCAAAGCGATCAGTCCTCCTGAAATGGGATTGAAATTTCTGGATGCTCCCGAAAAGTTCTCGCATGAATGTGAAGTCAGCTTTGCGGTCCAGACAATGGGACAAATTCAGGAGTTTACGCATCGTATTACCCATTTCGATTCGCCGAATCTGTTTATCGAAGAACTGACTATCGGCCCACTTCCGATGTGGGTGCATTCGCATCACTTTGCAGCGACCGAATCGGGAATGACGCTGGTGAAGGACGTCATCGAATTCAAGCCCCCCGGTGGATTGATCGGTCTGATGATGTCGGAAGCTCGTATACTCGATTCTCTTGAAGAAGGCTTCTTCTACCGCCATCAGCAACTCAATAAAAGGTTCTCTGGTCAGTAAATATTTTGCTGTTTCGAAAATTACCGGCTGGCAATTTTTCAGGATCCTATGTTTTCTTCGATACTCGCATTGACACATTTCGACAAAATGTCAGGATACGCCCGTCAGAGCAGATTTACTGTTTTGGTCTATTTTTCGGGCTATGCAATAAGGAAATGTGATGAAGTTAACGGACTACTACAATAAAGTTTCTCGTTTGGTAGACACGGACAAAACAAAAATCAATGTGGCTGAAACAAAGCGGGTTCTTTCGGTTGCCTTTGAGGTCTTAAACAAAATGAGCGCAGCAGAAATGGCAGACACCATTGCCAAGGGACTGGCACAAGCCAAGAAAAAAGCGACAACGAAAAAGAAGAAATAGACTTTTTATTCGTTCAATAAAAAACGCGAGACAATTTAATTGCCTCGCGTTTTTTTGTCTGATTGTGAGAAGTTTACTGCCAATCTTACGAATTGATATCGAACGTTTTTCATAGCTTTTCAATTACGAAATCTCAAAAAACGTTACATATCAACTGCTGCTTGCAACACTATCCTTCCCAACGGCTCTTCATGAATTCCAGGCCTTTGCGGGCGAGATGTTCTTCGCTGGGGAACATGCGTCGCCAGATGCGTGTTGCTGCAGCCAGTTCCGGTAACGCCAGGCCGAATGCTTCGATGACGAACCAGCCATCGTAATCGGCTTCTTTCAGTGCAGCAAACGATGCATCCCAGTTAACGCCTCCTTCTCCCGGAGTCGAGCGGTCATTTTCCGAAATATGTACGTGAACCATCTGATCTTTACACGCCTGCACCGCATCAGAAATTGATTTTTCTTCGATGTTGGCATGGAATGTGTCATACATCATTTTCAGGTTGGGATGATTCACTTCGCGTGTGAAGCGGGAGCAATCTTCTGCACAATTCAGGAAGTAGCATTCGAAGCGATTCAGGTATTCGACAACGAGTGTCACGCCGGCCTGTTGTGCATGCTCGGCTGCTTTTCCCAGCACTTCCTGTGCGTGTTCCCATTCCTGTGCTGTTCGCCCTTCGCCGGTGAACTCACCCAATGCAGAATGAATAGGGCCGCACAAGTGAGTGGCTCCAGCTGCCTGGCAGGCATCGATGGCACTTTTCAGGCGGTCTAAAGCAGCAGCCCGGATTTTTGCGTCGGGAGAAATCGGGTTTTCTTCGGGCGTGCAGACAGTCACTGCTGTCGCTCCCAGACCGAGTTGTTTCAGGTGATCGCCAATTTTCTGATTCGCTGCGATGTCGTATTCAAACATCGGGAGTTCAACGCCATCGTAGCCCCAGCTTTTAATCTGTTCGATAAGTGGAAAATGTTCTTCGGTAACACCGGAAGTCCACAGCAGCATGTTCATTCCGTATTTCATCAGGAAATTTCTTTCTTCTTTTGGATGACTTTCAGAACCGATGCCGGCAACAGTTCTGTGTGCCTCTCTTCAATAATTTGACTGGAGCTCTCCAGAACCTCAACAATATAATCCGGCAGCACTGGCAGTTTGACGCGTCTCATCACCTGATTCAAGCGAAACAGCATTTTCTCAAGATCGAGATAGTCCTGAAGGAATCGTTCTTTGAGAAAACGGGGCAGTAGCGGCGCGAGCCGATCCGTTGCATTTGTGGCAACTTTATTCACCCCCTGTTCAATACGTTCATAATTCAACTCGGAAAGAACCTGATAATATCGTTCTAAAAGTTGAGGAACCTGTTGAATCAATGTCCGATCCAACAGCATTTCCGTGACGATATGGCCCAGAAAGCCAGCTCGAAATCCATCATCCGGTCCTATCGCAGTACGAAAGTCACGCCCCAGCTGGGTACTGATTTCTACAAAACTGGGAAGCCGATGAAACCAGTCGTCATCTTCAAGATGCTGCCGGGTGCCGCGAGCAATGGCCTGATACTGCTGTTCGGGATCATCTTCAGCGAGCTCGCTACTTTTGAATCTTGACAGGTAACTGTCAATCAGCCGTTTCCTGACACGCACCGAACGATCAGCCACGCTGAGCCAGTCGGGCACGGCTGTCCCCGCAAGAAAGTAGGGGTCGGATAAATAAGGCAAAGCATGGGCAAAGTAATTCAAGGGAATTTCCTCAGCTGATGACTCAGATTCTCTTTTTGTGCGATTTCCTCTGGTAAAAGATATGTTACCGAAATATTTAACGAGCAGAAGCCCGACTTACCAAATAAGTCGGGCTTCTGAATATCAGCTCTGGTGATGTATAAAACAGACAGGAATATCGATGCTTGTCTGATTATGTTTTTTTCTTCGGTTTCTTTTTTTGTGGACGAAATTTACTTCCGGGTCGTTGTCCTGCAATTTTTTTCAGATCAGCCTGAGTGATCCCCTCTTGTGGCGATTTACCGCTTTGCTTGAATATTCTCATAATTCTCGGGCGAAGCTGTTCGGGTACTTCACTCAATATCACTTTACCATCTTTGTTCTTGTCGAAACGCTTAAAGAAATCTCCAGCCTGGTCTTTCCCCAATTTCCCGGGTTTCTGGCC
>WFOZ01000262.1 GCA_015487825.1 Planctomycetaceae bacterium | reverse complement strand
CTCGGAGATGTGTATAAGAGACAGGAGGTGATGCCCAGTGTTTGGGAACGCTCTTTTTCAAGTTGTTGCTGAGGCGTTAACTTTTCGTCATCAGCCGAATCATCTTTTGCATCGAGACGGACAGTCCAGGGTTGATTGGGAAGCAAAACTTTTTGTTGTCTCTTTCCATGTTGCGGTTTCACTTTCAGTAAAACTTCTGCGGGAAGAATCACTTTTTCGTGGATAAACTCCTGAAGGAAAGTCAAATACTGTGGTTGTTCTTTAAGGTCAACTTCATATTTGTAGACCAGCTTGAAAAACATCAAATGAACCATGTGGATATCAAAATCCGGCAAGTCATCATCAATACGCTTTACGAACTTCAGAGGCAGGCGATTGCCCTGCTGGTCAAGAATTTTGAAACGCTTTTGCAGAAATTCTTCGTGCAGTTTGGCTCCCCGTTTTACTTCAGAAAGAGGCAGCATCATCTCTTTGTTCAGTTTCAGATCGTGAAACAGATAAAGATCTTCAACGAAAACTTCCAGTTTAATCAGCAGCTTATGCTCTTTCACTTCGACATAGGCATCCGAAAGAGAAATCGGATGAGCATTGCTATCAGAAGGAGTCAGCAGAAACAGTAGGAACAGCCAAAGAATGTGAATTGGTCGCAGGTCAGGCTTTGGAGCCTGACAAAAGAGGGAACCATTACTGTTGTTATTTTTTTTTACCACCATAGTCGCCATTTTTTATTTCAAACGTTCACATGCTGTTGTGTCAGACTGGAAAGCCTGACCTGTAGTTGCAGAATCTGTACAAACCGGAAAAGAAAATTAGTAACTATTCAGCGTTGGCGCAGGGTCCGCTATTGCGGACCACCGCAGAAATAGGAGGATCCACTTCCCATCGTGGTCCGCAATAGCGGACCCTACAAACAACCTTAATTTCTGCAATAACCAAACATTGCTGAATAGTTACGAAAATTATTAGCCACAGAGGCCCCAGGTTTATCGAATTCTCTGTGGCAATTATCTTAGGTTCCTACCGCTTTTGGGCAGCGGCACCGTTATTCTATTCGATCAGCATACGAATAAAAAAAAGTCGTGCAACCCGCTGGGAGAAAAGCGAGTTACACGACTCAACAGGTAGATTGCTTTGGACTACGGCAGAATGGTGGAGTCTTCTCTTTCCATCAGGCCGCTCAGGAAGAGAATGCCAGAGTCTGATGAAGATGTTTGTTGTTTAACTCCCCGATGAAAAGCACGCAGCACATCACGTCTGCATACCAGTCCAACGAGTTCTTTTTTGTTTCGTAGAACAGGCAACCTGCGATACGGTTTTTTCAGGAAAATATTGACAATGCTCAGCAGATCCGTTTCTTCATCAATCGTAGCGGCTTCGGTATCCACATATTGACTGATCTCTGTTGTCGGATTGCTTTCGTATTCGACGCCGATCAGAAGGCTGAGTGAACTTTTTTCAGTGAATACACCCACGTAATGTCCATTGGTATCTACAATCGGAATTCCAGCAATTTTATGCTTGAGCATAATCTTAATGGCGTCCATCGCTTGCACATGAGGCCGAAGAGTGATGACCTTTTTGATCATGATATCGCGAGCAGTCTGGTTGCGATAAGAGTTCATAAAATGTACCTCCTTAAGAAACACGTTCCGGATTGTGCAAAGACGCGTCCAACCACCCTGATATTATCTAAGGGATCTCGACATCGGTAACATCTCCCGACTTGTTATTAAAGTGACTGCACACGAACGTGTTTCTGAAATCACTCACCGGTAAGTCTGGAAATATAAATACAGTCTTGCAAAATAGAACGTCACATCGTAAGAAATGGGATGTGGTGAACGCATTGATGATAGTTGATTTGTTGCCTGAAAGCGAGAAAATTCTGCATGAAAAATAAAATGGCGGAATGCCGACATTTTTTCCGATAGAGCGATAACTTCCACGGGAAGTGTACGGATGGGTCTGTTTGTGGTGGCTGCTATGAGGTTTCCTGCGGGAAATTGAAACTTCAGCAGTGATCAGCAATATTGGGAAGATTGCCGTTTGGCGTTAAATTCATCCGATACAGGTCGGAAATTCTGGCCTCAGGCTCATTTTCTTTCAATTCTTTCAGGCAGGATTGACTGACCAGCAGGCGATTTGGTTGAAGCGTATTTTTAATCTGCACAATTTTGGCCTGTTCTCCCAGCATTCTTAAAACAGCGTCAATAACTTCTCGATCTGACTGGTAAGCAACCGGACACATTGCAGAAGTCGGGTGTCCTGCAGTAATGGCGTTGATAATTGTTTTCGGCCAGGCAATTTGCTCAACAACCGATTGCGTACAGAATTCTGCAATGCCGATACCTGTTGCATTTCCTGCGGTTGCTTCGGTCAGGCCACGAACATGGATAAAACGGGTTTGGCACCAGTCGCGTTGATCAGAAACATGGTCATTGTATTTTCGACCGACGACATTTGTATCCAGCCCGGTTCCTGAAATTTCCTTGCCGATTTCATCGATAATCAGTAAATCAATTTTGCTGATCGGCAGGCGAGGCATTAGAGCTTCAGCCTGATGCAAAAGTTCCGGTTCTCTCTGAGCTAGCGTGGAGCAGGGGACTGCTTCGATCAGGCAGAGTTGCTTGTGAGAGTTTTCCAGTAACGCAATGCCCCCTAACAGGGAAATCCGTTGCCTGATCAGTTCTACGCTTTCACGTATCATTTTATCAAACGGGACATTGTGTGAAGCTCGATGATATGCCGCTGCTCCGGTTGCTTTCCCAAGACCGATTGTCAGCATTTTTTGTAAACCGGATTGGATTGTCCCGGCAAAGTTGGTGTGTGGCTTAATTCGATTGCAGAGCAAAATATGATCGGCGGAAATTGCGACTCTGGAGAAATGGACGGCGACAGCATCGCTGGTCTCGCCTAAATGTTCGGTCTCCATTTCGGCTCGAAATTCTACCCCAAGATCATCAGCCAGAATGCCTAGAGAATTCAGGACACCCTTTTGCCCCTGTGCTGTTGCCCCGCCGTGACTTCCCATTGCCGGGATGATGAAAGGGACCAGATTTCGCTGTTTTAATTGCTTTATGATTGTTGAAATAACACGAGACAGGTCCGCAATCCCACGGCTCCCAACCGCTACCGCAACGCTTTGCCCGGCTTGCATTTGCTTTTCTGCAAGCAGATAGCTCATCTGTTGAGCGACAGAATCTTCAATATTAACCGGCGGCGATGTTTCAACAGGACAATAAGCAAACGCGACTTTTGGTAACTTTAGCATCGGTGTTCTTTTCAGGCGTTGCTCGATTGGCAGTGTTTCACTGCCTGCTCCCGGTCATCACAGACTTCCCAGATTTTGTCAAGATGGGTAACTTCAAGAATTTCTTTGCAGTAAGTCTGTAGCGAACAAATCTGGAGTGAACCATGTTCATGCAGCTTTATTTCATTCCAGACTCGCACGAGAGCTTCAATAAAAGAGGAGCCGAAAAAACGAGTGTGCTGCATGTCGAGAATCAGATGTGAGCAATCTTCATTCCTGGCAACCTCGAGCAGTTTCTTTTCTGT
>WFOZ01000261.1 GCA_015487825.1 Planctomycetaceae bacterium | reverse complement strand
GTCCTGCTTCAGAGTCATTTGAAGCGTCTGTTTCTGGTCATTTAGAATGACATCTGCCCGTGAGTCGGAAAGTTTGACGTCAACTTTCCCTTCCACTTCAAACGAAGAAGGTAACGGGACATCACTTAGCCGGGCAGGTGCCAGGCCTGCGGTGTAGAACTTGTCGAAAGTAACCTGTTTCAGTTTCGCTTTATCGCTTTGTTGCCAGGCATCCAGGAAGACCATCGCCCGGTTGGTAATTTCAACTCTATTCAGCAGAGAAGCAATTCGGGAATTTTCATCGCGCCCCGTCAAAGCCAAATCACTTACCTGCCAACCGGTTTCGTTTTGTTTCATCGAAATCTGAATCGTTCCGTGAGAACGATTTAACTTGACAACGGCTTTATCGCCATTGATGTGAGCTTCGGGACGAAACGATTTTGTTCGCGCTGTTTTTCCAATCATCAAAGAAATATTATAAGCCAGTACAGAAGGAGGAAGTTTTTCAAGTGCCTCTCTCAGTTTAGGGCTACTGCTGGCGAGCACGCGCTGGCGGTCTCCTGTTGTCCACGAATCGAAAAATTCACGGGCGGATAGCAGAACATCCATCTGATCGGTGATTGGCATCACGATCACCTTTTTACCTTTTCGCTGGCGCAGGTAGATGTCATCAACTTTCCACTGTTTCTTTTTTCCCTCGCTGAGCAGACGATACATTATTTTGCGTTTCTTCTCTTTACCGAAACCTACCGTTACTTTCTTTTCTGTTTTTGAAATATCTTCCACGTCCAGAATTTCGAACTTCCCCTCCGGCAATTTCAATTGAGTCAGTGCATCATCAGCTTGAGGATGACGTAATGCTTTAGCTGCAAAGTGTTCGGATGAATTTTCGCGAAGCGCTTGCAGATTGCCTGCTTCCAGGCCTGTCTGAAACGCAGTGATAGTTCGTTTTTCCTGCACATTGGCGCATCCACTGCACATTAACAGACCCAGAACAACCGGCAGAGCATGCTGATAAACCAACGATGCAATCTTCTGACTATTACAGGAAACCTGAATAGTAGAATATGAATCGAAACGTGTTGCGAACTGAGAAAGACGCATACGAAGTACCTGACTCGAAGGAGGGAAATTGAGATAGGGCCCTTCAATGCAACGTGCCTGCTGATTGCCTGCATTGTCGTTGAAGGTTAAGTGTCTCTGTGTGGATGTGACAAACCAGCTACGCTGGGATTTCAGGTGGGATAGAAAAGAAGGGACTGAACTCTATCCGGAATAGTTTTGAAGGGTCAAGAGGAGGCTGCTAAATGGGGAAAAAGGATAATAATTCAGAAGTCGATGCAAGATTTACATCCTGCATCATCCTCTAGGTTTTTAGTATATTGATTTTGTGCGTTGTCATACACCCTGCATAATTTGTCAGATTGGAAAACCTGACCTGCTTTTTTTGCTTTATGCTATCGTGTCAGACCAATGTAAAACGAGAATAGCTGTCTGATATCGGTATTTTCTTTAACCACGGGAAACGACCAATCCAATGCAATGGGAACCGGTCCCATCTGAGGGACAGTAATCCGCAAACCGCCACCCACTGCAACACGAATATTTTCCAGTGAAACGTTTCGTTCAACGGTTCCGAAATCGGTAAAGGCAACAAACCGGACTGTTTCGCTTGCCATGACAGGCAACATATATTCTGCTGTGCCAAGCATCTGGAAGTTACCACCGACCTGAGCCCCGTTGGTTCCCAGGTTGGGAGGCTCCAGTGGCGTGACCGAACGGAATTGGAAACCGCGGAATGTTTGAAAACCACCTGCATAAAACCGTTCAAAGGCAGGCGTATCGTCTGTTGTCCAACCCAGGTTTCCCCGGAAGGAAAGCACATGCTTGCCTGCACCATCAGGTCGCTGGTAAGTGGTGAAATATCGGGATCCCTGCAGTTCCAGCTTGGTGAAGCTGTATTCTGCAAATGCCTGCTCGACACTACTTTGTAAGTTATATCCTTCGGTCGCCAATGTTGTCGAATCGCGAGTATCGTAGCCGAGTGTTACTTTACCGGTCCCCAGGAAATTGTCTCCTAATGTTGGAACCAGCGAAGGTGCATTGAGTCTCAGTCGGGAGATATTTACCCTTTCCAATCGAATGGCAGTATTGAAAGAGAGTTCGCGTGTGAGCAGTTTTCCAATACTGATTCGCCCACCGGTACGCTGTTCATTCCAGTCGCGGAAAAATCGCTGATAGTAGAAGCCACTCACGCCGAGGCTGTAGTCAGTATCAAGAAAATGAGGATTCGTCCAACTTGCCAGATAGCGGCTGACCAGATTACCGGGAGTCGCTTCCAGACGAAATTGTTGACCATCACCTCGGAAAGCGTAACCATCTACAACGTCTCGCCAACTTCTGGGAAAGGCCATCAAATCGAAGTTCTGTTCTTCCAGAACGATATTTCCGAATACACCGGAGTCACTGTTTACGCTCGCTCCCACCATGAAACGACCTGTTCTGGCTTCGGTAACATTCAGGTCCAGATCGACATAACCGGGGGGAAGTTCGGGCGTTAAAATGGGAGGTCCCATTTCCATGCCCGGTGGATGTTGGTGTTGCATCAAATCGGGTGGGGCAGCGTATTGATCGACATTTTGACCTCTGATTACAGTCGAGTTTGTATCAGAGGAAACGATTGAGGTTAGAAAAGGTTTTATCGTTTCGAAGAAGACTTGCGAGCGGTTGAAATCGAGCGGCTGATACATCAGCAACTGGTCGAGTTCGGCTCGTTCTTTGCGATATTCTCTGTAGTAACGTTGTTGTTTGGAATCGCTTTGACGGGCAGGGGCAACAGTAGTTTTTTCTACAGGCGAGTGCAGTGTGTGTCCAGCTCCGGGAATGGTATTTATCATAC
>WFOZ01000260.1 GCA_015487825.1 Planctomycetaceae bacterium | reverse complement strand
TGTATGTCGCGATTTACACTCCCCTGAAACGACGAACTTCGTTTTGCACAGCTATTGGTGCGGTCCCCGGCGCGTTTCCTCCTGTTTTGGGCTGGGCGGCAGCAGGGCAACCGCTTGGCTGGGATGCGTTCTGGCTTTTTTCGCTGATGTTTCTCTGGCAGTTTCCACACTTTTTCGCGATTACTTGGATGTATCGGGAGCAGTACACCAAAGCAGGGTTATGGATGCTTCCCAACGGTATCCCGGGCAGATATGTAACCGGTTTTCTGGCAGTAACCTATGCAATCATACTTCTTCCGGTCAGTTTGCTCCCTCAGCAGTTTGGGATGACCGGTCAGTTCTTTTTCTGGACGACATTAACCTTCGGTATCGCCTACATTATTTACTCTGTTCGCTTCCTGCTGAATGAAACCCGACAAACGGCCCGAGCGTTATTGTTTTGTTCGCTATTTTACCTTCCGGTAGTTCTTACAACGTTAACATGGAATCATCTTACCTTGTTGAATACGTACACGGTTGCCAGTGTTGAACAGGCAGAAACCGACTTGTAACAGCGAGCGGAAAAATTTGTCGTTGGAAAATCAGGAATTAATATCTGTTTCGAATTTTTTGTGCTTCGGATTTCAGTTCTGCTCGATTGTTTTTAATTCATTATCATAAGTAAGGTTGTCCGAATGCCGATTGACTGGTCTCCGCTTGAAAAAATAATCGATCAACCGAATCGATTTGTGTTAACCAGTCATGTTCGCCCGGATGCTGATGCGTTAGGCTCAGAACTGGGAATGGCGCTACTGCTGCGTTCAATGGGGAAAACCGTTCAGATTATCAACCCCGGTGCAACGCCCGCTCATTTGCAGTTTTTGGACCCGGAAGGGGAAATCAAATCTGTTCATGATGCCCCTGCTCTTAAAAAAGAAATTCTGGAATGTGATGTGCACATCGTTCTTGATACGAGTGCCTGGGGGCAGCTTGGCGAAGTTGGCAAAGTGATGCAGACTTCTTCAACTCAAAAAGTGGTAATAGACCATCATGTCAGTTCCGATGACCTGGGGGCCACGCAGTTCAAAGATACTTCTTCTCCTGCAACAGGTTGTCTGGTTTTTCAATTTATGGAAGCGATTAATCATACGCCCAATTCCCGGGCAGCAAATTGCCTGTACGCTGCAATTGCCACCGATACCGGTTGGTTTCGTTTTCCATCCACAACATCAAAAACGATGCGAACAATAGCCAGCCTGATGGATGCCGGAGCAGATCCTGCTCAGCTGTATAATCTATTGTACGAGCAGGCAGCCGTACCTCGTTTACATCTTTCAGGGATGGTTCTGCAGCGGGTCACAACAGCTTGCGACGGGAAGCTTGCTTATACATACGTGACGCAGTCAGATTTTGCCAGGTCCAAAGCTCATCCGGCTGATACGGAAAATCTGGTAAACGAGTGCATGAAAATTGCGGGTACAAGGGCGGCATTCATTCTGGTGCAGCAGGCGAATCGAAAGTTCAAAGTCAGTTTACGTTCGCGAGCAGACTTCGATGTAACTCCCATTGCCGAACAACTTGGCGGAGGAGGGCACCGGCAGGCATCTGGAGCGATGCTTCCCGGCCCCAAAGAGGCTGCATTAAAAACACTGCTTGAACTGTTCGAGCAGGAATTAAAAAAGCAGTCTCCAGCGGAGTAATAAAATATTGCAGTTGATCTACTTTAACTGACTGAACCATCAATCGTTGTATGGAACATTACAGAACTCGCAAAAGAAACTGGCTGTCGGTAAAGCAGCATACCTGACTCAGTTACTGGCCTGCATCTGTTTCTGGCTGTTGTCAACCGATGGAAAACGCTCGCGATTCATCCAGCGGTGCCACCAGTTTGCTCTTTTTAGATTGGGATCATCCGGCGATACAATTCTGGATTTTCCTCGTCGTGTTTGAACAACGAGTTGCCCATCTTCAGTAATTTCACGAACAATCCAGAACTTTTCGACCAGATATCGATAGTCTTCACCGCTTTGAGAGGGTGAAACCGCTTTGGCGCGCAGCGTCGGATGTGGTGACTGTTTTGTCATTAGATAAACGACCAAATCGCCGGGCTGCAAACTTCTGGAAACCATAAAATCCTCTCCGCTAGTCCCATCTTGGGGTACTTATTCGCTGGTAACGAAATCTCGATCCTTCGATAGCACCTCCGCACACCGTGCAGCTGCGCATCGCTCTTCAAACGTTATTATAGTTCACGAAACGACTTATGCCAAGAGGCAATTTGATTCAGGCGTTTCTTTGGGTGCACATTGGGGTTTGCGCGACTCTGTGAAAGAAGTGTTTGCTGAGTTCTTGATTTTAGTTTTGGCGATCAGAATGAACCAGTTGTTCCGGGCCAAAGGCCCAGTATTTTACCTAGCCCAGCCCAACGGGCTGGGTCAGCAGTGATATGACGGTGAGGACCAACGGTCCGGCCATTTGTAAAATGTTGAAAAAGGCTACCCATTTGGTCAAATGACCGAGCCGTTGGCCCTCTGTTTTTGGGGTTGTCAGAACCCAGCCCGTTGGGCTG
>WFOZ01000259.1 GCA_015487825.1 Planctomycetaceae bacterium | reverse complement strand
GACTTACGTCAAAAAACACCCGAAACTATTTCAAATTTCGTTAATTTTTACCCAAACTGGGGAAGTAGGGTTAGGGCGTGCTCGTACAGAAGAAAAAGTGACTCCGTCGCGTTGAATGAGAGAACGGGTGACGAGATACCCGACCGGTTCGCAGACGAAAATGCTTTCGTTGAAATCAGCACCGAACAGATTGCCAAGATAAGCAGTCACGCCACAGGCTGAGGTATGTGTGCCTGCATGAGAAAGCCAGTTGCTTTTCATTTCCGTCAGCGGAAAAACCCGCGTCTCTCCACCAGAGGGGGCGACATCGACGTACGCCTTCGGAATGACCAGAAACGGATTCCGTTTGACCGCCCGGTAAGACATGGTAGATGTCATAATCGGATTTCGATTCGCACAGAAGAATCGATTCCCCCAGCGATCAACAGTGTTTCCGTACTGTCCACGGCCGCTGTCTGGTTCAAACTGTTTTGTCAGCGGGTCAAATCGAAAATCGAGCCGGGGCATTTCGACCACTTTTTCGGGATGATTGGCACTGCTTACCTTGCCGGGACCGTAATTAAGAGTGATCCAGTTATCGATTCCCCAGCGTGGATTCCCAATTTGCGACTGCGAATGAAACGGCTTGAAGCCGCGATAAAGAACCTGTTTGAAATCGGCGATATTGTCGCCATCGGTATCTTTCAGAAAAAGAATTTCATCTTGCGGGGCAACAAGAATTCCTCCCTTGTAAGCCATCAGCGAATGAACGAATTTCAAATGCTCAGCAAAAACGGTCCGACGATCCATACGCCCATCGTGATCGGTATCTTCGAGCATCACAATACGTGAAAGTGGCGGGTCTGTTTCTTTTTCCGGTCCGGTTGGATAGTCGCGGTATTCGGCCACAAACATTCGCCCGCGATGATCAAACGCAATCGCGACTGGATCAAAAACCAACGGCTCGGCAGCAACAAGTTCTACCTTCAAACCTGGTTCCACCTGAAAACATTTCAACGAATCTTCTGGTGATTTCGGCGGATCGGTTTGAGCATCCACCCAATGCTGCCCGGACCGCGTGCTTTCAATGGTACGAAGCGTATCTTGTGAATAAACAGGTGACAAAACCGTTTGAATAAAAAGGAATAAAAGTAATTGAGTTTTCATTTGAATTTCCTCACACGGATAACTCTGAAAATAACCATCCAATTTTGTTGCATGTTATTGAATTGTACAAAAGGTACGGAAATGAAACATCAGTATCAACTTGTTACGCTATCCTGGCGGTGAAAATAATTCGAGAACAGAATAGTCTTTTGCATTTGGGAGTAGTGATGAATCAACTTGAATTTGCTGGCAAAACGGCCCTGGTGACTGGTGGTTCCAAAGGGATCGGACGTGTTTGCTGTGAACAACTGGCGGCAGCCGGGGCTGCGGTGATTGTCAATTATTCTTCCAGCGAAAAAGCGGCCCTTGAATTTGTTGAACAGATTGCATCAAGTGGTGGTCGCGCGATCGCGCTTCAGGCAGATGTTTCCAGCATCGACGAAGTCCAGGAAATGGTTCACGCAGGCGAAGAAGCATTGGGCCCGATAGATCTGCTCGTCAATAACGCGGGCATTTTCGATTATGTTCCTCATGATGAAACAACGCCTGATATTTGGCAGCGAACCCTCAATGTCAACCTCACCGGAACGTACAATGTGACCTGGGCCGTGAAGCCGGGAATGATCGAGCGAGGCTACGGCAGTATTGTCAATATGTCTTCGATTTCCGCATTACGTCCGCGTCCATTATCGATTGCGTATGCGGTCAGTAAAGCCGGGATGATTTCACTCACGCAAAGTTTATCGGTCGCGCTGGCAAAAAAAGGAATTCGTGTTAACGCGGTCGCACCGGGACTGATTGAAACCGATATCATTTCCGATGTCAGCCAAAGCGATCTCGATAACTTGATTAACCAGACGCCGATGGAGCGAATTGGACAGCCGAAAGAAATTGCAGATCTCGTTCTGTTTTTACTCTCTGAACGATCCAGCTTCATGACCGGTCAAACCCTTGTTGCAAGCGGCGGGCGGGTGATGTTGCCGTAACGAGATTGCTGGAAAGGCGGACCTGATTTTGTTAGCCTGATGTGATGCACGCCACCGAATTTCTAAATCGATCGACAGATGAGCCGTTGCCGCCGATGATTGTTCTGTTTGGAGCAGAACGATATCTCAAGCAGCAGGTGCAGCATTCTGTTCTTGCCCAGGCATTTGGGGATGAAAAATCTGCTTCTGAACTTGCAACGATGCTTGAAGGCCGCGACTGCGAATGGCGAGCCGTTTCTGATGAGCTGAAAACGATTTCGATGTGGGGCGGTCAGCGGTGTGTCTGCATCAACGCTGCGGATGATTTCGTCAAAGCGAATCGTCCACAACTCGAAAACTATGCGGCCAATCCTGCAAAAAAATCGTTGTTTATTCTGGATGT
>WFOZ01000258.1 GCA_015487825.1 Planctomycetaceae bacterium | reverse complement strand
GTCGTAGCAAATTTTCAAGATTATGGCAATTTTAAAACACCTTCTAAGAATAGTTGAGACCAAATAATTATTGTCCAGTTAGTAACTATGCAGCGATGGCGTAGGGTCCGCTACCCGCAGACCACGATGAGAGGTGAATCCTCCTATTTCTGCGGTGGTCCGCGGGTAGCGGCCCCTTCAAACAGCCTCAATTTCTACAATAACCAAACATTGCTGAATAGTTACTCCACTAACAATCATCTTCTTTGCATCTTGCGCAAGTTTCTGAAGTCCCACTTGGCGATGGCGGTCAGAACTGACCAGCCGTGCTGGGAAAATCCGTGCTCATTCGTAGCTAATAGCTTTCCTGGAACATGGAAGGCCTGTAATTTCCGGACAGTGCACAAATTACCTTCCCCCTGCTTATTTTAAGCTGGAATTACGGGATAAAGTTGTCTTAATTTTGAAACTAATTCAGATTTACGCAACACTTTGTTTATTTAGTGAGGTAATAATATAGACTGGGTCGGTACGTATCTTGGATTTGATCGGACACTTTTTCCTGAAATTCAGCTGAATATCCCGAAAACCGTGTCCGGTTGGCTCTAATCTGAAATAGCGGAGGGCATAGGCCCTGATGTTTCAACAGACAGAGGACTCATCTTCGGAGCTT
Organism: Planctomycetaceae bacterium; assembly: GCA_015487825.1. GTDB lineage: Bacteria > Planctomycetota > Planctomycetia > Planctomycetales > Planctomycetaceae > Rubinisphaera. Next base: position 2,969 of record WFOZ01000258.1, on the reverse strand, counting down.
CTCCGAATCAGGTCAAATTTCTTTGACCATTGTTCATAGTTACAGTGAAGTTTGACATTGGTTTCATCTGTCAGAATAGATCTTCCCAGCTGGAAAAGAATGTTTTGACAGCCGTAGCCGGAATTGAATCTTGTTTGAATTTGCGTACCAGGCAAAGAAATTGACTGTTAGTATCATAAAATGGACACCAGGATGAATCTACGAAGTGTTCTGTTTACCATTATCTGGCTTCTCACGATGCTGCTCAGCCTGCAATCAGGGGCATGGAAAGCTAAGCAGAAAATAGTTTCAGAAGAAGAAGCGAAGCAAAATGCAAATTACCATATGCACCGCCCTCTGCACGCGGGCGGCAAGGTAAGTATGGCGGGGCAGTTTCATCTCGAATTGCTCAGTCAGAAAGATGGTACCCATCTGTTGTGGATTTCCAATGCTTTTCGCCAGGAAATGGATCCCGCCGGGTTTAGCGGAAAGCTTACAATTGAACATCCGGATGGAAAAACTGAAGAAATCCCATTCAAACGCGTTACTCGCAAAAAAGTTCTGGTTGCCAAATCCGGTCCTCAAAGCGGACAGGTCTGGTTAACAGTTGATGGAATGCTGGGAAGTTCAATCCCTTTCAGAAAGATGAAGTTCTTCTGGGACTACGAAGCCAAAATGGTTGAACTTGGTATTCCCAACGGATTGGATCCGATGCTGCCGATGCCGATCGATAATCCGCTGACGGTACAAAAAATAGAACTGGGCCGCGATCTGTTTTTTGATCCCCTGCTCAGTGCGGATGGAACAGTATCCTGCGCAACATGCCATCGCCCGGATCATGGTTTTGCAGAACCACTATCAATTTCCAAAGGGATCGCCGGTCGAACAGGCAGGCGAAACGCCTTGACAATACTGAATACGGCTTACTACCACTCTCTGTTCTGGGATGGTCGCAGTGCTTCACTGGAACGGCAGGCTGTCAGACCGATTTTTGATCATGCAGAGATGGGCTTTAAAGAGGAAGCGGAGTTCATCAAGCGGGTAGATTCCAAATATGGCAGCAGAATTAAGGAGGCTTTTGGTAAGCCAACGGCATTAAGAACAATCGCAAAAGCAATCGCCTGCTACGAACGAACTTTACTTTCAGGGGATTCAGATTTTGATCGTTTTGAGCGTGGTGATCGTGAAGCAATCAGTCTTGCCGCCCAGCGTGGTCGTTCACTTTTCTTTGGAAAAGCGCGTTGTGGCAGTTGCCACATTCCTCCCTTATTTTCTGATCACGAATTTCATAACCTTGGCGTGGGAGGAGGAAAAGACCTCGGGCGATTTGGCGTTACAGGTGACCCGAAAGAAAAGGGGGCTTTTCGAACTCCTTCACTGCGCGATGCAACATTAACAGCCCCATACATGCACGATGGAAGCATCGCAACGCTGCGGGAAGTCATTGAATTTTATAATGCAGGAGCAGGCCCAAACCCACTACTCGATCAGGTGATTCATCCGCTTAATTTATCCGATGATCAAATCGACGACCTGCTGGCTTTTCTGCAATCTCTTGAAGGACGCCTGGCTGACTTCAAAAAACTTATCCCGGATGACACTTCAAATGGAAAGGAAAAAGAATGAATACCTTTCCTGAAATTCCTTCGTTACCACTGGCACATGTGACTTACATTGTTGACCCTGAAAAGCTTGAAGCTTTGGCCGGGCGGGATTGGTCGTTTCTGCTTTCGCCGTTGTTCGACAGTTTATACCTGACATTAATTCTGGTAACACTGGTCGTTACAGTCGGATGCTTTGCCGCATGTGAACTTGTGAGGCCGTTGCGTAATGCCTGCAGAGGTATTCATGATCGCCTTTTGGAATATCACAGTTTTATTCCGTTGGTGCTGCGAGTTTCTCTGGGAGTTGCGTTGGTGGTCGCGGGAACCAAACAAGTGATGCTTCTTCCGAACGTCCCCGGCGAATCTATCAGCACGCTGGAAGTTGTCATCGGCTTCTTTCTGATTGTCGGTTTTATGGTTCGACTGAGCGCGCTGGTTGCTGTAGGAATTTACTTTTTTGGTCTTTATACGAGCCATTATTTACTCGGATCGATGGAAACAGCTGCGGCCGCCCTGTTAATTGCAGCACATGGAGACGGCCCCCCAAGTATCGACGATATTCTTAATATTGATGTTTTAAGTCGCGTTCTGGAACCGCTCTGGAAACTATTACGGGTTCATTTGGGTTTTTTGCTTCGAATCGCTCTGGGATCGACTTTAATTTGGTTGGCAATTACTGAAAAAGCAATGAACCCTCGCGTATGCGAAGCGGTCGTTATAGACTATAATCTAGAGAGTGTGATTCCTGTCAGCAGTGCCATGTGGGTTTTTGCGGTCGGAGTGATTGAGTTTGCAGTTGGACTGGTGCTGGTACTCGGATTCTACACACGTACTTTTTCCATTATCGCATTTTTTGTATTGACTCTTTCATTCTTTTATTTCCGGGAAGAAGTTGCTGGTCATGTTACTTTCTTCGGCGCTTTACTTGTGCTGATGATTACCGGAGCAGGTTACTGGAGTATCGATTCGTTTATCGCACGTAAAACCCGCCAGGTCCGAGGCACTGCGGTGCCGTATGGACAATCACCACCCTCCTAATGATAAGTTTCCATCGTGAATTCGACAGAAAAAACGCAAGGGAAAACTGGACAGCGATCCAGAAAACGAAGCCCGCTTCGGGCTCCATCTACCGGGATTGTAAATAAAAGCCAAGCAGACGAAGAGAACCTGACATGGCAACAAAGGCTTAAACGCTGGATTGTCGGATTCGCTGCAACCGGATTTGGAATTTCACTGATTGTGCATATACTGCTGCTGGCAGGTTTTTCATTTTATATTATCCGAAGCGACCAGGGAGAGGAATTTGTTCTGAGTTCCAATATTGCACCGGGAGATGAAAGTCTCGATTTTGAAGAAATTGTGGACGTCCGATTCGATGTCCCTCAG
>WFOZ01000257.1 GCA_015487825.1 Planctomycetaceae bacterium | reverse complement strand
TTCCATCACACCTTCAGTTTTTCAGTTTGTTGTAGGATGGCGTGCTTGCACCCATCTTCGCGTGCCGAGTTGCGTTCAATGAAAAATAGAGAGTAAATCTGTTCTAATTGTGTCATTGATACACCGGCGTGGGACTGATACGGCATTAGATTTATAATAGTGGAAACCGAATTTGATGGGTGCAAGCACGCCATCCTACAGTTTGAAATAAAGTTTCCAAAAGAAAAATTCGTGTTAATTGGTGTCTATTCGTGGTTCAAATCCCTGTTTGGTTGCAGCTATGCCGCGATGGGTATGAGTGCAGGCAACATTGCCACTCGTACACCACACTGGGAAGTAATGGTTGCTTTCCAGGTAGTTTGCACAATTTCCGTTAGAATTGAATTGGTTGTTAGTCAGGATAAATCTGTCGTACCGGGATATTAGCAGATTTTTTGGCAGTAAAAGTACATTTCAAGCGAAGTTTTTTCACACTTCGGCTGTATAATAGACAGGGACGTTGGAGAGAGGGGGCGGTGCGTGTAGACAAAGCAAACGATTTTGTATGAACATTTGCTTGCCTTAGTTCGTTTTCGCCTGTATCCTCTCTTTTCCGATTCAGGAATTCGCTCAGCGTTTCTCTACACAGTTAACGATCAGTTTCATCGTTCGTTGCACAAATTTCCGGACAATTGGTTTTGAGCACGACTGTCCGACTAATCCGGTCTAGTCGGAAGTTGCGTATTGCAAACTTTTTTCTGGAAGTTTGATTTATCTCTTGAAGCTGATATCTCTACCGGGTCATCGGGGGATTGAATAAAGATGTTGGAAAAGACGAATCATCAATTGCTGGATTACATCAAAGAGACCCCTGCCTGGGCAGTTAGCCTGGGAGTCCATGCCATCATTTTGATGCTGATGGCGAGTATTACTTTTGTTGCCCAGTCCCCTAATAACCAACTACTGCTTTCCAGCGTGATTGATGAAGCTGTTGATGAAGAACAGTTTTTATTTGATGCCACCGTTTCTGATCAGGTTGGTACAGATTCCAACTTCGATACGCTTTCTCCTTCGCTGGCAACAACGGTTACTCCTGAAGATCCACAAGAGCAGATCGATCAGCAGCTTGAAGAAGAGAATCTGGAGGTTGAAGTCCCAACCACAGAGCTTGTCGCCAGCCCCAGTGATGCAGAGCTTGTGGAATCGGTAGAGGTTGCCGGCCAGACTGAACATCCCGGCGGGGTTGCCGGAGCGATGGACCGTCTCACTTTCGAATTAGCTTCCTCCTTGAGCGACAGGCCGACATTGGTAATCTGGCTTTTCGATGCTTCCAACTCGTTAAACCAGCGCCGCGAAGCAATTGCAAAACGGTTTGAAACAGTTTACAGCCAGTTGGGTGTTCTCGAAGAGAAAAATCATAAAAAGTTTCCACTGGAAACAGCTGTGGTCAGTTTTGGTAAACAAACAAAATTTATCACTGAGAAGCCTGTTCATGATGTTACAGATTTAGTCGAAGCGATTCGGAAAATTGAACCGGACGCCAGTGGCGAAGAAAAAGTGTTCAATGCAGTTAGTCAGGTTTCCCGACGCTGGCAAAGTTATAAAACCAAGTTACGTCGAAACGTGATGATCATTATTATCACCGACGAGAAGGGAGACGATGTCGAAATTCTCGAAAAGACAATCGCATTCAACAAACGATACGGGATGCGGGTTTATTGTGTCGGAAATGCAGCATTGTTTGGTCGGGACAAGGGTTATATCAGCCACACCTGGGAAGAGGACGGTAAATCCTTCACCATGGATTTAGAGGCGGATCAGGGGCCGGAAACGATTTATTCTGAACGACTGCAACTACCTTTCTGGGGAGGTGGTTCCGGAAAACTTGATCGTATGTCTGCCAGTTTTGGTCCTTATGCGTTAACGCGACTTTGTGCAGAAACCGGCGGATTATACCTTGTGGCTGCAGAAGGCAGCGGCCCCACATTTGATCCTTCAGTAATGCGAAACTACCCACCCGATTACAGGCCGATCCGACTGTTTGAAATGGCCTTGAAAAAGAGTCTTGCCAAGCAATCTGTTTTACAGGCAGCTCAACTTTCGCGTGTGAATCGCATTCCTATTCCTACGCTGGAGTTTCGGGCAGATAACGACAACATTCTGCGTCAACAGGTGACCGAAGCTCAAAAGCCTTTAGCGATTTTGGACTATCATCTCAACAGTATGATGGCTGTGCTGGAAAGAGGAGTGCAGGATAGAGACAAACTGAAGCAGCCACGCTGGCGTGCCAGTTACGACCTGGCAGCAGGACGTGTGCTGGCCATGCGGGCGCGTTCGCTGGGTTACAACGAAATGTGTGCCGAGATGAAATCCTCACCCAGAACTTTTGAAGACAAAAAGAATAATTTCTGGAGACTTATTCCGTCCAATAATATTTCAAGTGGACCGTCTGTCAAAAAGATGGCAGCCAAAGCAAATGAGTTCCTTTCCAGAGTCATTGATGAACATCCCGGGACTCCCTGGGAACTACTGGCCGGCAGGGAACTTCAGCAACCTTTGGGATGGGAGTGGCAGGAATTTCACCGAGATGTCCCTGCATTAGGTTCTAACGATCCGGAGAAAGCGATGCTGCTGCTTGCAGAGGAAAGAAAAAAGAAGGCGAAAATGAAGCAGCAGGCAGGGCCGAAGAACATCCCCAAACTTTAATTTTATTATCGGGTAATCTCTGATTCAGCTTAATCTGTTTGCATTTTGCAGGCTTTTGCTGCATATTAGTACCTTGCTGTCCTTTTTCAGGGAACCATTGTTGATTCAAATAAATTGCAAAATTCGGACGTAACTGTTTGCCTTCAAAAAAAGATGCTCGAATAATACCAGCGGGAATGTTGGTGAGTTTGTTTGAATTGATAGAAGTTCCTGTTAGTCATTTTTCAGTTGAGTTCTGATCCATGAATTATAGAACAAGTGAATACACAGCCTTGGGAGTATCCGTAGGGATCCACGTATTGCTGTTGATTGCAATGGCTTTGATCAAATTCACATTGATGGATGATAGCGGTCAAGTCGCCGTAGAAACAGTTTTTACTGACGAAAGACAACAGCAGGAATTCACCCAGGAACTGGATATTAATACTGAGATCTCCGAATCTCTCAGCGTCATTTCCGGGGCAACCATCTCAACAGCTTCTGGCGGGTCCAGTGCGCCTGCAGTCAGTCAGCAGAAGATTGAACAGTCTGAATCTCTCAACGAACCGGAAATTCAGGTGAATGTTTCCCAGGTAACCGTTCCGGGGGCGAATATGCTGGGAGAAGATCTGGGAGAATCCGAAGTCAAGGGAGAAGCCGGCGCGGTTGTCGAAGGTTACGGTGCTGCAATGAGCAGGCTGACGCAGGAACTGATTCGCCATATGCGAAAGCAGAAGGTACATGTTGTCTGGCTGTTTGATGAGTCGGACAGCATGAAAGATGACCGAGAAGAAATACGCCAGCAGTTTCACAAAGTTTATGAAGAACTCAAAATCGCACAGAAATCAGACAAAGACCTCAAGCCTGAAAATGAAACACTTGTAACAACTATTTTAAGCTACGGTGCAGGAATTCATACTCATACGCCAAGGCCGACCTCTGACATTCCTGCAATTCAGAAAGCGATTGATAAAGTCCCTGTCGACAAAACCGGTGAGGAAAACCTTTTCCAGTCAATCATGGCGGTCTGTGATAAATACGGTCCCACAACAAGAAAGCAACGCAGAAAACTGATTATTGTTGTTTTATCCGATGAAGCTGGAGACGATGGTGAAAGAGTCGAAGAAGCGATCGTCAAAGTAAAAAAATATGAATGCCCGGTTTACCTGATGGGACG
>WFOZ01000256.1 GCA_015487825.1 Planctomycetaceae bacterium | reverse complement strand
ATGTGCCCCGGTGTGTCCGCCAATGTCTCCGCCGTTAATCACACAAGAACGGTTTGAAGCGTGGTGGTGGGTGCCTGCTTTAATAGGGATTACGCTGCTTCTGACGAGAAGTCTGTTTGCATCGCTCATGTTTGGCGGTTTGATTGCGGGGAGTGTTTACTGTTTCCGCCGCTCTGTTCATTTTGTAAAACAAAGAATAACTCCACCGCCTCAGGCCGTTCAAGCAAAAGCGAAGGTAAAAGAATTCATTAGCTCGTTTCGTGTTGCCAAGCCGGTCCGCACGAGTCGGTTATTGACCATCGATATGCTGCGAGGAATCGCATTGGCACCAATAATTGTCACGTTACTGGCGGGAAGTATTCTGTTTATCTCGCAGGACTTTTTCTCCTCCGTGTCGATGCCGCATCAACTTGATCCAATCCAATTCACCTTTTTCGTGGCCTCCTCCACATTTCTGGTCTGGATGGTGATCGTCATGAATCGTCTGTTTTATACCAAAAAGAAAAAGAGGCGGAATTCTCGCTTGCGAAACGGCTTAATCGGCATGCTCTGCGGAGCGGCTGTTTTTGGTATGAGTGACTGGTTAATGGTGGAATATCCATCGCAACTTTTTCCGAGTGGAACATCAGGCATTATCTCACAAATCGGTCGGCACTCTTTAGTGGAAAACAAACAGAGCCCATTATTGGAAGCGTTCAATACTTCTTCTGATGTTGGCGAGCTTCAGGCGCATGCCATCGAGTCTGAGACAACTGCTGGCTTGAACGCTCATGCAGCAACACCCGTGAACGATTTTTTTGATGCTCACGATGATTTTGATCCCTTCGATGAAAATGAAGATAACGCAAAGGCAATGACAAATAGTTTCTGGGCACCGACGCTGCCCGGCTATGCCATCTTTTTCGGCTCCCTGTTTGCCTGGCGAGCGTGGTGGCCGTTAGGAGATGTTTATCGCAAAAGTCGTTTCCGACTCGGTTCGGTCGGCTTTACCATTTTGGGGGCGTATATCATCTGTTGCATTTTCACATTCCCGGCAGTCTGGGCGATTACCTGGGCCGCAACCATTGCCGCGGCAATCCAACTGGCATCGCCGTGTGAGCAAATTGACTAAGAGAAGGTAATAAATCAAAAGGAAATGATAATGGTAGTCCCTAATGACGCAGTAATATTTCTAAGTTTTTTCTCATTAGTCGGAATCATTATCCTGGGATATTTACTCTTCCAGAAAAAAGAATGGTTTAGAATGATGATCACAACTTTTTCTCTAGTTGCGATCATGGTTGGTATGGCTTTTTTTGCTTGGCGTTCCTTTTCTTCTAATCCGGAAATACAAGTTGCCGTTCGCGCTTTTCCACAGAATCAATCAGTCGTTGTGACCAAACAGCTTGAATCTGAAACGGCCAGGCGAACTGCGATTCAAACACGTATCGAAATTCTGGAAAAGGAACTCGAAGCAGAATTGGAACAAAGCAGCGAACTTTCTGAGGCCAAACCGGAATCCCAGAAGCAGCAACTTTCCCCGAGTGATGCGGCAGTTGCTGGAAAAGATAAAAAGAAGGATTCCGGCAAGCAACTGGAAGAGAAAAAAAAGTTGCTCGAAAAAGCAAAGCAGGAGTTGCAAAAAGAGAGAGAGAAATCGCTGAGCAAGCCACGATGGTTGGCCGAGTACCTTGTGATTGAAAAGAAAAACTGGCAAAACCATCTTGCCCATCCTGAGACCATTCCTGATCGATTCGTCATCAGTAGTGGAAGATTCACAACAATCAAGGAAGCGAAAATCGATGCTAATCGGCTTGCCAAAGTTACCATCAGTGCAAAACTGAAGGCGTTCACCGGACAAACTGCGGTAAAATATGATGAAGCCTGGTATCAGTCTATCCTTTCCCGAACCTACGATGAAAAATTGCAAGTAAAGATCTTTAATGGTTCCCCATCAACCATGCACCGGGAGCATCTGCTGGTTGATATCAACCCGGAAAAAGTGGCAGCATTACTTCCAGAATTACGGGAAACGATTGTCGAAACACGAATCTACACCGCAGCGGGCGGGGTCGTTGGTATCATGCTGGCCAGTGGACTACTCAGTGTTGTTCTCTCTCGCCGCAAAGATTAGAAGGTAACTATTCAGCAATGTTTGGTTATTGCAGAAATTAAGGGTGTTTGTAGGGGTTTGTCACCAGTGGTGTAGGGTCCGCTACCCGCGGACCACCGCAGAAACAGGAGGATCCACCTCCCATCGTGGTCCGCAATAGCGGACCCTGCGCCAACGCTGAAT
>WFOZ01000255.1 GCA_015487825.1 Planctomycetaceae bacterium | reverse complement strand
GGTGGAAGGTGATAACTTTTTCTTTGGAAAGAACCGTCAGGGAGATATCGAACGTCTTAAGCAGTTAGCAGATAAGCAGAATATAACGCTGCAGGTGATTGATGCCGTCAGTGCTGCCGGGAAGATGATTTCATCCACACGTATCCGCAAATTAATTTCTTCGGGAGAAATTGAAGAAGCCGATGAGTGCCTCGGGCATCCGTACCGTATTACCGGGACTGTAATTTCCGGAGCTCAAAGAGGGACGGCTCTCGGTTTTCCTACTGCAAATTTGGCAAATATTGAAACGCTTATTCCGAGTGAAGGGGTTTATGCGGGAACCTGCCTGTATCAGGAAACATCCTATCCTGCTGCGGTGAATGTGGGCGGGAACCCAACGTTCAATACCGACCAGAAAAAATTTGAAGTCCATTTGATCGGTTTCAATGAAGAACTTTACGGTCAGGAACTCTCTGTTGATTTACTTGCCCGCTGCAGAGATGTTAAACAGTTTGCCAACAGTACCGAACTGAAGCAGCAGATAAAAAGCGATATCCAGACCGTTCAACAGATAGCTATCGGGCAGTAATGCAGTTCAATCAGCCTTCGGTTGGTCGGGCTGTGTAGCATTGGGGAGGGACTTCGGGCGAGGCGGGTCTTTCCTGTTTTTATCGATAGAATGAAATCTTTCTCGAATGGTTGCAGGTCTTTTTCCACCGCGACCGTGCTTTGCGCCATTCAAATGCGGAGCCATCATCTGTAGGATATTTTTCCTGACTTCAGGTCTCGAGAAGACGCTTTTGTCGTGGTATGTTTCCCAGATGTAAGCCCACTTTAAAGCTTCGGCCTGGTAATCGGCAGGACTGTTGAGCAGGGCGTGCTGTGTGGAAGAGTCAGACAGCTTGAAGAAATTGAGCAGATCTTTTTCGCTGGGGTGAAACTGTTCATCAAACTGCTGCATTTCGTAAACCATCAGGCTGCGAATAAGCGTTTTGCGAAAAGCGATCCTTCTGCGGTTTTCCTGCCGTTCCCTGGGGATCAGGCGACCATGAAACAATTTCTCATCATCAGCTTCATCAAAGGATAATGAGACGCCTTCGTTTTCCAGCTCTGTATATGTTGCCTGTGAGGGCCAGTTGTTGTGAGGGTTAACCGTTTGTGCCAGAGATTCCCTCAGGATTTTGAACATTCGCTCAATCCCCTGTGGATTTTCTCTGGTGAGTTTCTCCCTTCGCGACGTATTCAGCTGAGAAAGTAGAATTTCGAAAAGAGCTTCCAGTTGAGATTTTGAAAAGACGTACTGATCCTTGAAATCAAATTCCAGATGGTTGCTCAACAGGTTATGTAACGGTCCATTGGGGGAATTTCTTAGATTATTATTTTTTTGCTCGATGATGCGCGCGATCAGTTCGGGAAGACGATGCTCTCTTGATTTTCGTTGAGATTTAAGGATTTTTTCAACTTCAGTAATTTTTGCAGCCGGTTCTGTTGTCGTTCTCAGTAACTGTCTATCAAAGGGAGAAATTGTACGGAGCCACTTTTCATAATCTTTCATCAGTGGGTTCAGGTTATGATCCTGAATCTGGCGATGCATTTCCCAGTAACGTAACTTTTCCGCTTCGGAAAGTTTGAGGTAGGCATCCAGATTTCGTTCCAGCCGCAGCCGTTTACTTTGAGGCGTATTTCTGAGCTCTTTAACACTGATTCGTGAATTGCTGCTCGCTCCGCAAAAACCGATGGTTAGTGCCAAAACAGAGGCAATCGCGAGAATATATTTTCCTGAAGGCTTATTCATGCTTGGCGCCTCCCGGGTTTTTCGATTGGCGTTTGGTCCATTCTTCACTTTTCTGGAGTCGCGTCAGGAAATCAGCGGAATTTATTTCCCGGTAGCTGTCAAAGTGTTCCAGCAGTGGGTATTCCTGGAGCATCACATCTGCACGGGAAGGAGGAACAGAACGCGCGACCAGAAATCCTGCGACTCCACAAAACAGAACAACGGCCACCCCAGCAACCAGACCACCGATTTGAGTCGCTTTCTGGAACCATGCCTGTTCCTGCAGCGGAGTTTGCTGCTCCTCCATCTTCAACGTGGCAATTGTTTTTTCAGCAAAATCTTTCGGGGCATTAGGACGCGGCAGATCATCGAGCAGTTCCCAGGCGGTTGCCAGCGACTCCATATCGTGGCGAGCTACTTCGTTACTTGCCAGAAGTTGTTCGATACCGCGCGTTTCTTCTTCGTTCAATTCGCCATCTAGGTAAGCAACGAAGTTTGAACGTTGATCTGCTGTTAATCGTATAAGTTTATCGACCATGATGGACGCTGACTAAAAATTCAAAAAAACTCGCAGGGTATCTTGTGACGCCTCTTTAAGTTATCGGTATCTATATAAAGTTGTTGATGCGTTGCAACGCACCCGACATCAATTTTTTTCTCAGGCTGAAAATTCTGACCTACATTTTCACATACTTTTCAAGATGTTCTTTCATGTTTTCTCTGGCCCGAGATAAAAGCGATTTCACCGCTGATGGGCTTAGTTCTAATGTTTCGGCAATGTCTGCATAACTCATTTCTTCGAATTTGTTCAGCAGCACCGCAATATGTTGTCTTTCATTCAGGGACTCCATCGCCTGACGCACGATGCTCAGCAGTTCTGCTTTATCGAGCATTCTGGCAGGCATCAAGCCCGATTTTTCCGGCAGGTTTTTCTCGGGAGGTCGCGTACTTAGCGGGCCGGTTTCTCCACTGCCGAATTGAACTTCCTTTCGTCTGCCTTTGGAACGTTTTGTGTTACTGGCCAAATTGTTGGCGATACGAAATAACCACGTTGAAAACTTTGCTTGCGGTTCGTAGCCGTTTCGGGCACGGTAAATCCGCATGAATGTTTCCTGTGCCAGATCTTCCGCTGCTTCCTGGTCCCCTAGAATGTTCGCGAATATACTAATCACACGATCCTGGTAATGTTCAACTAATTCGGCAAACGCCTCCTCATCCCCTTGTTTAACGCGCAGCATCAGCTGCACATCAGGGTCGCTTAAATAAGGATTTGTATTGGTTGGAGTAGCTACCACTATCAACAGTTTCCGTGTGATGATGATTCGATGTTGAGATTATCTGTTACAAATCATCTCGCCTGATTAAACCCCGAAAAAGGTTCGAAGTTCCGTAAAAATTGCCTCATTGCCTCTTCACAATTGCCCATTAATCATTCACAGAGTATCTTCGTATCTCACAACGATGCAAGAGAAGTTCCTACAAGTCTAACGATTTACGCTGCGTCGAACAAAACTAATCAGGATTATTCAATGTCCCTTTCAAGCCTGCCTTTAAGTTACTGCTGTAACGTACATCCTTCCAGCAATGTTCAGGAATTATTGCAGATTCTCACCGAAAAAACAGCCCACGTCCAGGAATTGACCGCACAGCCGATTGCAGCCGGGCTTTGGCTGGCCGATTCTGTTACGCGAGAATTGTCCGATTCGCCTCAGTTACTGGCTTCATTGAAGCAGAAACTCGCATCGCACCGGATGCCCTGTTATACATTAAACGCATTCCCCTATGGTAATTTCCACACCGAACGTGTCAAAGAACAGGTTTATCTTCCAGATTGGAGATCTACAGCTCGCCTGGACTACACGATCCGCTGTGCGAAACTGCTGGCAGAGCTTCTTCCTGAAGGTGTTGAAGGGAGCATTTCAACTGTTCCGCTTGGCTTCAAAGAATTATCTAACGAACCCGATTTCTCGATTCGCTGTTGCGATCAACTAATCGAACTGGCTCGTCAACTCGATATCCTGCACGATGAAACAGGCCGCATCATCCGCCTGGCGATTGAACCGGAACCGCTTTGTGTACTCGAAACAACAGCAGAAGCGGTCACATTTTTCAAACAACTTCGTCAACAGGCACAAACCGTACTTGCAGAAGATGTTGTCAATTCGCACATCGGGCTTTGTTACGATGTATGTCACCAGGCGGTTGAATACGAGGACGTTAAAAAGTCAATTCAAACTCTTTCTGAAAATGATATCCGCATCAACAAGGTTCACATCACCTGTGCGATTGAACTGATCGATCCAGCCAGCAATATCGAAGGGCGTCAGTTTCTGGCTCAGTTTGCAGAACCAAGATATCTGCATCAGACATTCACTCAATTAAGTTCTTCATCAGGGCAGACAATACACATCACCGATCTGACAACCGAGTTCGCGACCTCACCGCCGCAGGACTGGCTGGAATCACAAAGTTGGCGAATCCATTTTCATGTCCCCGTGCATGCCGATTCCCTTGGCTCACTGGCAACAACTCGGCAGTCTTTGCTGGAAGCGATGCAGGCGGTACGCGATCTCAGTTACGCTCCTCATCTGGAAGTCGAAACCTACACTTGGAATGTCATGCCCGGCGAAACACCTGCCGATGTCTGTCACGGCCTCGCAGAAGAAATGCGTGCAACTTACAAATTGTTGGAACAACTTTAATAACTCATCAACAGAAACCGAGGGGAGTCATTGGCTGGCTCTGAGAGCAAAGCCCTTTGGACTAGCCCGAGATAACTGCAGTTTAATTGTTTACTGCTTGAAAAAATTTCAGGATAAATCAATGAATAACGAAACAGACAGCAAGACGGCCTCGCCCGTGAGTAATCGTTTAATCAGCCTCGATGCCTTACGCGGTTTCGATATGTTCTGGATTGCAGGGGGCGGAGCCGTCATAAATCAGGCGGCTAAGTTGAGTCAATGGGATTGGCTGGTTTCGATCTCAAATCAGATGGAACACCCTGAATGGCACGGATTCACATTTTACGATTTAATCTTCCCGCTGTTTCTGTTCATCGCAGGCGTTTCGATGCCGTTCTCTTTTGAGAAACGCCTGCAGCGAGGCGACAGTAAAGCGAAACTTCGCGGCCACGTTATCTATCGCGGGTTGATGCTTGTTTTTCTCGGTTTGATTTATAACGGTCTGCTTCAATTCGATTGGGAGAACCTGCGTTATGCCAGTGTGCTTGGCAGAATTGGCCTGGCGTATCTGTTTGCGGGATTGATTTTTCTTAATACCGGTTTTCGCGGGCGGCTGATCTGGTTTGCTGGTCTGTTGATTGCATACTGGGCTGCATTAAAATTCATTCCTGTGCCCGGATTCGGGGCAGGGGACCTCAGCCCCGGTCATACATTAACCGATTACATCGACCGCATGCTCATGCCCGGTGTTCTTTATAAAGGAGACCGCGATCCGGAAGGGTTACTCGGAATCATTCCCGCCATTTCAACTGCTCTTTCAGGTGTGATGACCGGTCAACTGTTGAAAAACGAAAACCGGGGTGGCCACTTCAAAGTAGTAATTATGGTTATCCTGGGATTGATCTCGCTCGGCCTGGCTTACTTATGGAACTTCGATTTTCCGATCAACAAAAATCTCTGGTCCAGTTCCTTCGTTTTGAATTGCACCGGTTACAGTCTGCTGATTCTGTCGCTGTTTTATCTGGTGATCGATGTCTGGAAGCTGCGTAAGTGGGCTTTCTTTTTTGTGGTGATTGGGAGCAATTCAATCCTGATTTATATGGCTCCCGATTTTATCAATTTCGGTTTCACCGCCACCGCCATCTTCGGCGGTGCTCTCAAATATGCCGGTGATTATACCGCGTTTCTGTCCGCTGTTTCCGTCCTGGCTGTCCAATGGGGAATGCTCTATCTCTGTTACAAATACAAATTTTTCCTGAAAGTCTGAAGGCGAGCCCGAGGTGTCAGACCTTGAGTAATGATGCTGAATCAATCCTGTAAATTACCCGGGCTATTACTGGTCCGGCTCGCCTTTTTTCATAACATCAAGAACACGTATGGATTATCTTTCACGCAACAAAGCCGCTTACGATCGTCTGGCGAAACAGGGTTCGATTTTTGCCAAATGTGCCAGCGACGAGGAGTGTCAACGTCCACTCGCCACTCTCGATTCACGTGGCTGGCTGCCCGCATCGGTTGCGGGGCTCAATGTGTTATGTCTAGCTGCGGGAGGTGGTTGGCAAAGCATTTTGTATGCGGCAGCCGGGGCGAATGTCACCGTTGTCGATCTCAGTCCTCAGATGTTGGCTCTGGATCACCGTGAAGCTAATCATCGTGGTTATTCTCTTCGATTACTCGAAACATCAATGGATGATCTTCACGAATTGGCGGATGAGTCCTTCGATATCGTCCATCACCCCGTCAGCACCTGTTACGTTCCCAAACTTGTCCCGGTGTTTGCAGAAGTGAGCCGGGTTTTGAAGCCGAACGGAATCTATATCTCCCAGCATAAGCAGCCGACCAGCTTACAGATTACGCAGCGGGATTCGCGAAACCGGTACATCATCGGCATCGAATATTACCGTGAAGGTCCGCTTCCGAAAGTAGAGGATCAATCGTATCGCGAACCGGGAGCAACAGAGTTTCTGCATCGCACCGAAGAAATCCTCGGCGGCATCTGCAAGGCGGGAATGGTCATCGAAGCCTTCAGCGAACCGAAACGAGCCGACAAAAACGCTTCCCCCGGTGACTTCCGCCACCGCGGCATCTACGTCGCTCCGTACTATCGCATCAAAGCCAGAAAAACTATCAACGACAATAAGAATGATTCCCAAACTCCCGACATCTGGACGCCATAATTGAACTGTCGTTAGGCAGGCTGGAGCGAGCCCCGGCAAGTCTTACTTTTGGGGGCCAAGATGTCGCCAGTCAAAGCTGTACTCTTCATGAGCCGCACGTACTGCTGCTATGAGTTGCTTAGTATCTTATCAATGAAATGCTGCGCAAAAGTGGCAGGAAATATTGAAATAATTGGGTAGCCCATCCGCTTTTAGCGGTTGGGTTG
>WFOZ01000254.1 GCA_015487825.1 Planctomycetaceae bacterium | reverse complement strand
CAGGTGCAATCGCATCAAGCATTCCCAGGTTGGTAAAATAAATCAGCACCAGATCGGTTGCGGGGCTTTCGCGTTTTACACGGCGAACCATCCCTTCCATACCGCGCAGGCAACGCGCTGCGGTGTGGGCTGCATCGGAATCGTCATTGACGGCTTCCTCCAGAAACAGAAGATCAATATCTCCACGACTCAGAACATCATCTTCAATACGTCCTGCTCCGGTTGTTGAACAGGTCGAAGCGATTCCCGCATTGATGAATTCAAACTTTGTCTGCGGATAGTTTTTGGTGAGCCATTGACAAACCAGCGGACGAAAACCGTTCATTTCAGTAATCGATCCTCCCAGAAATGCAACACGGCCTATTTTCTGTTTGATGAATTTCTGCTGACACCTTCGGGGAAGTTCACGAGGATGAATATGCTTTTTAAGAATCTCTACTCTGTTTTCTGGAGCAGGAGGTTTTGGGACATCTGTTGCAAAATAATCAATACTTGCCGGGCCGATCAGATAACCGATGGATTGCAGAAATTTATCCATTTCGCGAGCCGTTTCCACAAAATACGAAGAATGAGGCGGAATTGGGGGCGATGGTTTTCGGCCAAAGTTAAAGAAACCGTGCGGCTGCCCTTTGTATCTCAAAAGCTGACAGGAATTTTTCAGTGTGAGCATTTTCTCATGAAACAACTGAGTTGATGCAAAAGGGACAGCCAAGTCTGCCTTGCCATGAAAGATAATTGTGGGGGGCATCGAGCGAGATAGATGATGAATCGGCGAAAGCTGTTCGGGGGGCAGCCCCATCTTTTGGACAACGCTCTGTTCAAATTTTGCGGGGAGTACATCAGAACCATCCAACTCAGCAAGCATCAACGCGGGATTAAACAGGACGAGCGCATTCGGTTTAGAGCTGATTTTCGCATCTTCGGTCGGCTCATCAAATTCAGTCAGTGTTGCGACAGCGGCTGCAAGATGCCCGCCGGCTGAACCGCCTCCCGCTGCGATGCGATTCGGATCGATACCAAGTCGTTTTGCGTGTTTT
This sequence comes from Planctomycetaceae bacterium, assembly GCA_015487825.1. GTDB lineage: Bacteria > Planctomycetota > Planctomycetia > Planctomycetales > Planctomycetaceae > Rubinisphaera. The sequence continues at coordinate 1,410 of WFOZ01000254.1, read as the reverse complement.
CGCAGGTATCGAACAGCCGATTTTGCATCGGCGACACATTTTTCGGGCATCACACCATGCCTGCTTTTTACACGGTAATCGGCAGCAACAGCGACCATTCCCCGTGAAGCGAGATACTGACAATGCGGTGCGAATTGTTTGGGAGTTCCCGCAGTCCAGCCGCCTCCAAAAAAGAAAACGATTGCCGGTTTCAGTTCCTCTTTCGGATGTGAAGCCGGTTGATAAATATAAAGGGAAAGCTCGATATCATCAATTTTCTTGTAAACTTCGCTGAGTGAACCCGGCATCTGAAGCGGTTTGGCTGAACCGGGAAGCAGTTTCAACAGTTCCGCCTGTGCCGAACTGTTCATCAATAATAACAGCGTAAAAACGGCAACGAATTTTATTGGAGACCGTTTTTTTATCGAGAAAAACATATCTACTTATCCCTGAAAAATGTCACTCAGGCGAGCCGGGCCATCACTGGCCCGGGTTAATTTTGAGTGTTGATTCTACACTCGTAGTAATCCAGCGAAGTATCCCGGAGGTTCACGCTTCAGGCTTGCCGGTCTGTTTAACTTATGTTTGCTAAAACGTCTTCTGCGATTTGAATGGTCTGATTGATGTCCTCATCGCTATGTGCGGCTGAAACGAACATTGCTTCGTACTGGCTGCATGGCAGGTAGATGCCTTTGTCCAACATGCCATGGAAGTATTTTGCGAATCGATCGGTATCGTTTTTGCTGGAAACAGAAAAGTCTTTCACCGGCTGTTCGTTAAAGAACAAAGTCATCATGCTGCCGATTTGCGCCATCTGATGAGGCAGCCCTGCTTTTGTTGCTGCCTCGCTTAACCCGTTTGCCAGTTTTATACTGAGTTGTTCGAGTTTCGGATATGGGTTTTCATCGCGAAGAACTTTCAATGTTGCCAGGCCGCTTGCCATCGCGACCGGATTTCCTGAAAGTGTTCCCGCCTGATAAACCGGACCCGCTGGAGAAACGACATTCATAATATCTTCCCGCCCGCCATACGCACCAACAGGCATTCCGCCACCGATTATTTTACCGAGTGTTGTCATATCCGGCGTGACATTCAATCGCTGCTGAGCCCCGCCATAGGCAACACGAAACCCGGTCATGACTTCATCGAAAATCAAAACGGAATCATGCTCGGTACAAAGCTTTCGGGTCGCCTGCAAAAACGTCTCTTCTGGAATGACTGTTCCCATGTTGCCGACGACCGGTTCAAGAATGATACACGCGATTTCAGAACCACGTTCCTCAAACGCCTGCTGAAGTTGCTCGACGTTGTTGTATTCCAGAACGACTGTATCTTTAGTGCAACCTTGCGGGATTCCCGGACTGGAAGGAACACCAAGTGTGAGCGCACCACTTCCCGCCTGCACCAGCAGCGAATCGACATGTCCGTGGT
>WFOZ01000253.1 GCA_015487825.1 Planctomycetaceae bacterium | reverse complement strand
TGCCCGATGCCGAAACCGTTCTCAAGTTGATCGGAGGCTGGATCGAAGACTATAACGAAAACCACCCGCACTCGGCCCTCAAGTGGCGCTCGCCCCGCGAGTTCCGAAGGGCCCAAACCGAAACCGCTTAGGTGTCCGGTGAAATGGGGGCAGGATCACCAGTATATACATCCATGGTACCACTTCACATCAGATTCAGGCATTTTTCTTGCTTCTTTTTGGGAGCAGTCGCACAAAAACGTAGAGTTGACCCAGGCTAACACGTGCTAGCGCTGTCACTCAGTCCATTGGAGCCAAATATTTGGAGGTGCGACTTGACGAAGGCAAACGACTTAAACTTGCTCAACTCGATTTCCTATGACGAGCAGTTTGAGACCTATCGCTCGCTTTATCGGTCCGCTGCGTTTGTGAAGTCGTCGTTCAAACTCACCAGTGTCGAAGCGTTTGACTATTGTCGCCAAAGAGAATTTTTCGTGATCGTTGCACCGTACAACAAGTATCACGAGATACTGGCTGAGAGGACATTTGCGGAAGATAAAATAAAATGGTCGCTGATCGGCGGAAGTGTGAAGCGCACGTCGAGTGAAACCTTCCTAGAAGCTGCCAACCGAATGGCACAGCATTCACTTCCCTCAATTGTCATCTCGGACATAGAACCCTTTGCCTTTCTGGAGAACACTTTTGATTTCGAAGGTCAGACATGTGTACACCAAGGCATCGCGTTTACCGGACGCGTGCGAGCGGATAAACCCGAGGAGCTGCTTACGGTCGGCGATCGCACTCGCGGTCACTTTGTGCCGATTTCTTTGCCACCAGATGAAATTGCAATTTCACATAACAAGAAAATCTTCATTGAAGCTCAGAAACACATTTCAAAGAAGACATTAGGGGAAGCTCCTTTTCACGAGCGTGAGATCTCAATAAATGAAAAGTATCAACATCGTTACGCCTTCCATGACCGTTTCGTGAAGCCTTTGTTCAGTTTCGCCTCCAAGTTTTTTGGAGAGTACTCGATTGACGATTACAAACAGCTAGAGCATTCAATTTTGTCTGACGGTATGACATCTTCTCTTATAGATGTTGCTTGCGGAGAAAATGAGCTTTGTGAACAATTGGCTCGCACCAGCCAATTCGACCTCGTGGTAGGAAACGACATTTCATTTAGCCAGGTTGAACTTCTTTCGAAAAAGTCAAATGGCAAACAAGTTCCAGAGGGGCTCGTTTATACAAACCACGATGCTACAGACCTTCCGTTCGAGGACGACCAGTTTGATGTTTCAATCTGTAAGAATGTTCTGCATCACATGCCCGACCAAGATGCGGTTCAGAGACTGATTGCTGAGACGGTGCGCGTCGCTAAGAAAGCTCTCATCGTGGAAGTCATGAACCCAGAGTTTGAGGGAAGATGGGGGCGATTACGACACAACTACTATGTTCATTTCCTCCATGACGCATTCGTACATTTTCTGTCGAAGTCAGAATTTGAAGCACTAATCGAGCCATATACGTGCCAGTATCGGTTTGATTGCCACACGTTTCGGGGCGTATACTTCATGGCGGTTCTGAGCAGTCCATGATAGGATTCACACACATGCAGGAAATCTTCGAAATTGAGCTTCGTTACCGTTTAGGCGACGAGGCCGAAGTCAATGCCTTAGAAAAAACGATACTTAATCAAGGGTTTGAGCTTGAAGGTACATTGGAGCAAGAGGACATCTACTACTCCTCCAAGCATAAGGATTTTATCGAAAGCGAGGAATGTCTGAGAATTCGCACCGTCGATGGGCAGTCCGAGGTTACCTGGAAACCCCCTTCAACGGCTGACATGAAAGATGCAGATGAATTTTGGAAAGAAGAGGTAGATCTTCAAATCGGCTCTCAGAACGAGACCGCAAGGAAAATGCTGAACGCTCTTGATTTCTTTGAGGTTGCGACGGTCAAAAAACTGCGCCGATCCTTCGTCGGGCCCGAGGGAGTAGAAGTCTCGGTAGATGTCGTGATAGGCGTAGGTGCCTTCGTAGAATTGGAATTGAAGCATCACGATCCGGATTATGGTAAACACTTGATACGAGCAGTGGCTGAAAGCTTAGGTTTAACTGCAAAGGAAATTTGCAGGACGCCTTATCGGGATCTAGTACGTGAGTCAAAAAATGCTACGTGAAGCTGATATTTTGAATCGACTGAGTTTCATCACTTCACTTGGTAAATGCCGGAAAAGAAAAGTTGGTAGCCTTCTTGTTGTAAATAACGAGATTACGATTGAAGCGTACAACGGTATGCCTGAAGAATCTGGGCTCTCTTGTTTGGATGGAGATTGCCCTAGATGCAGGACTGAAGTCGAGTTTCCGCACGGCGTAGGGTATGATTTGTGTTTTTGCTTGCATGCCGAGGAAAAGGTCATCTCAAAGGCCGCTCAAGCTGGTATCTCCACTTTAGGTGCTACTATTTTTTCTTCGTACCAGCCTTGCATCATGTGTTTGAAGAAGATTTGTCAGTCTGGAATCGCTGGTGTCCTGTACATCGACCCGTGGGAAATCCCAAACGCAAGTTGGGGAATTGCCGAGCTTGAAGATACTTATCGGCGCTTAGCATCCTCACTGCCTAATGGTGTAGAGCAAATCAAGGCAGTGAACCTCGGAACAGGGAATTTCTACACCAAGTGATGCTTGGTTCCAAAGACTCTCCGGGTCTTGACACTTGGTGATCCCACGGGGAATCGAACCCGCTTTTTCTAAGTCGCTACGCTCCTAAGAACGCTGGTCGCTCCTCACTTGTTTCTGCCCTAGGAAGGGGCAGAAACATCGTTCCGGAGGTTCGATTCGTTACATGAACAGTCTGGTTATTTGATTTTTATGAAGGTGTTCATAAAAATCTAAATAACTCTTGCGAAGTGACGTTAAGTCACTTCTCACCCACACACGACACGCAGGTGTCGTGCTCATGATCCCACGGGGAATGATCCTGACGGTCACTAACTTATTTTATTTCGTAAACTCATAAAATAAGAAGTGCCGCGGGACACGCCTCACTCGTTCGTCATACTTCCTCACATCGCTCCGGCGGTTCGATTCATTACATGAACTGTCCAGTTATTTGATTTTTATGAAGGTGTTCATAAAAATCTAAATAACTCTTGCGAAGTGACGTTAAGTTACTTCTCACCCACGCACGACACGCAGGTGTCGTGCTCGTGGGATTACGCATAGAAAATACCTGGCAAGCAAAGCTTGACAGGCTATTTTCTATATCGCGTGAACCATCTCGGCACAGATATCGAACTTTTGGACCATCTGAAGCGATTAAGCGTTTGTTTGAGCGGTATTCTGAAAACCGCGACAAAGATTGACCAGTTGAACTGGCCCCCATTTCGACCGGACAGCTGAGCCTGAACCAGGAGGCTTAAGCACAGGCTTAGGTATATGCTCATGTCCGATATTGAAATCATCACCGATGGTGGCCGTCGCCGGCGCTGGTCGACGGCC
>WFOZ01000252.1 GCA_015487825.1 Planctomycetaceae bacterium | reverse complement strand
GACCGATAAAAACAGCAGCAGAAACTTGCAGAAAACCGATGCCGTTAAACGGAAACAGAAAGATCGTTGCTCGATGTTTGCCAGCATTTCATCACCTCAAAAATCGTTAATATGTAGTCGAAATATGAATCGAGATGGTAAGGTTTTACTCAGGATAATAATTCGGCAAGACGTTGTTCTGGGATGCAGCTCCCTTTTCATAAAGCGTATCCGAGCAGGAAGAGAGCATCAGAAGCAATGACCTTCCTGGGGGCCGTTTTGTGTGAGAGTCAGAATTTCCGGACCGTCTGTGGTCATAAGAATCTGGTGCTCGAACTGAGCAGAAAGACTGTGGTCTTTGGTGCGGACAGTCCAGCCGTCCTGTTCGATGTATGTTTCGGGAGCGCCAATGTTAATCATCGGTTCGATGGTGAAACAGCAACCGGGAACAATAATGCTTTTCCGTGTCGATTCATGAGGATAATGCGGAACGCCCGGCTCCTGATGAAATTCTCTACCGATGCCATGCCCCTGATAACTTCTGACGACACTGTAACCTCGCGATTCAGCGTGTCGGGTGATCGCGCGGGCGATATCATACACACTACAGTAAGGGCGGGCTGCTCGAATGCCAACATACAGCGAGTCAAATGTAACTTGTGTTAACGCCTTTGCCTCACTGGAAACTTCACCGACAAAAAAAGTTTCCGACTGATCCCCGTACCAGCCATCAACAATAGAAGTGACATCAACGTTAACAATATCTCCCTGCTGAAGAATTGCCTTGCCGGGGATGCCATGGCAGACAACATCATTAACGCTGGTGCATATTGATTTTGGATACCCCTTGTAGCCAAGGCAGGCAGCAATATGACCATGTCCTGTAATATAGTCGGCTGCCAGTTTATCTAAATAGTCAGTCGAAATCCCCGGCTTAACCTGTTCGCGCAGCATGTCCATTAACTGCGAATTGAATGCTGCCGCCTTGCGGAGCATTTCTATATCGCTGTTTTCGTAAATAGGATAATTTCTGCGATTACCGGGCAGCAGGGCATCGCGAATTCGGGCCAGATTCACCTGGTTGGCTCCATCATGTTTATGAACAGGGGGTGGTTTCAGTTGCCATTGTTGAGTTCAGTGAACATTGTTGCAACCTTACAGAGTGTTAGATTCCCTGAGATTGCAAAATCTGAACAGAGAGCAAGCTGCTGGAATCGATGCCCGCCTCGGTCATGAAAAATACTCTCTCCGTTTGTCCTCGTTCCCAAGGTCCACCTTGGGAACGAGTTGAACCTGACGCTGTCCAGCTAAGGAAATCTCAATACAATCAAGGGGCACAGACATTCTCGAAAACCTGCATAGATAATAAACAGGCATTGAAGTATAAAATAACCCTTTTGAAACAACTCAACCGGATTTATCAGCCTGGAGAAAAAGTCAGATGCGAATAGGAGTCATCAGCGACACACACGGACATGAAGCACATACGCAAGACGCAGTGGCGATACTGAAGCAGTGCGACGTTGAGCGTATTCTGCATTGTGGTGATGTCGGTGGTGATGAAGTCGTTTCCCAGTTTGTGTCATGGCCAACTCATTTCGTTGCCGGGAATTGCGATTATCCTGATCAGCTTGGTGAGATTGTTAAAGCAAATCAGCAACAATGGGAAGGTTTATTTGGTGATTTGCACTTGGGTGGAAAACGTATTGCGTTATTGCATAGCCATGAGCAGTACCGGTTTGATGAAGCCATTCATTCAGGTGATTTCGACCTGGTCTGTTATGGGCATACCCATGTCGCTGAGCAGCGCACCGTTGGGCAAACGCATGTTCTCAATCCTGGTGCAATGTATCGGGCTCACAAGTTCACAATAGCGGTGGTTGATCTGCAAACAATGGAAATTTCACATAGAGCAGTCACCTCTGGCTCGTAGGCTGCGAAGTGAGAGAGCGTTTCAGGTCTAACTGAGTGCCATCGATGCCAATTAGGTAGTAAATAGGACTCTATATATTCAGTTTAAGTGTCCTGGGCTAGTTATAGATTATTCATGTCCCGATGGCCTATTTGTTGGGCTAAGCTCAACTGCAAACAAGACAAAGTGATCTTTAATTAGTGGCTGCCTCGCCTCTCCTTCGGCGGGAATGTGAACCTGCACTATGGGGGCAACACAGGGAAGAAACAGGCCGATTTGAGGGCAGGTTAAGCAGAGGAATTCCGACTAATTTTTGAGCAAATTGAACTTACAACAGGGCGTTGACTTGTCTTTAAGGCAAAACTGCAATACAAACCGTTCAATATTTTTGAAATGCTGTTTCGAGGGGAAGTGGGACTACTTTTTCTTGCTAAAGGCATCTTGGTTATTCAGGAGATATAGGAGTTCTTGCCAGTTAACTCTGGGTATACTGAGTGAGAGGGCAGGCGGGCGTGAGTAGCTCTTTTGTATCTATAAACACGTTTGTCGTCGGATGTTTTTGTTTGTTGCATTGTATATATTGAGGACGATTCTAGAATCCATTCAGTCACGTAACGGGTTTGTCTTCCGTTTTTCATCTGCGTTCTGTAGCGGATTGTGTCTATTCTGTATTACTAACGGTTAATTTTTTTGCGTGTTGCGCAAATTTCCTGGAAGATTTGATTTTGGTTACGGCTATCAGAATGAACCAGCCGTGCTGGGTTACTAACGGTACAAGTTTGCGAACGGCTCGCAAATTATAGAAAAATATCAGTTTGGTTACGGCTCTCAGAATGAACCAGTCGTGCTGGGATTGCCGGTTTTCTGTTTGTTTAATTCTGCTGACTCTCTTTTGCGGGTCGAGTTATCAGTTATTTTGATGAGTGAATCTATGAAGCGATTTCAGTTTCCAGCCTGGATCAACCCTCTTCTCCCTGTGATGGCTGGGTTTTTAGGGATTGTTCTGGTTTATTATGGCGGGCTGTTTGCCTACGCAATTCAGCCAGAAACGTCCGATGTCGGTTATCGTCCAGAGCAACCTGTTCCGTTCAGTCATGCCCTTCATGCTGGTCGGCTGAAAATGGATTGCAGGTATTGCCATAATACTGTTGAAATTGCCGCTCATGCTGCGGTGCCTCCTGTGGCGACCTGTCTGAATTGCCATCAGGGCAAGAATGAAAAAGGGGAAGCAGTTGCTGTCGGTATTCACGTGGAGAGTGTCAAGTTGGCTCCTGTTCGTGAGGCTGCAGCGTTGAATGAGCCTATTCCCTGGCAGAGAGTTCACGATCTGCCCGATTATGTCTACTTCGATCACAGTGCTCACGTAACTCGTGGAGTGAGTTGCGTTTCCTGTCATGGGCGGGTTGATCAAATGGAAGTGGTTGAGCAGAAGGCAACTTTGGCAATGGGCTTTTGCTTGAAGTGTCATCGAGACGCGGAGCCGAATTTGCGGCCTGTTGATCAGGTGACCAATCTGGGCTGGAAGCCTGATGGGGATGCGAAAGCGATAGGGGCGGCGATTGCTCTGGAGCGGGGTATTCATCCCAGCGAGCATTGCACGACATGTCATCGCTAGGTGGTAATGTCTTGAGGTTGCTTTTGTTTTGTTGAGTTTAGATTCATCTACTGGTCGGTTACTGACACCTTCATTTTGAAATTTTGAGATTCATGGCTAACTACTGGCGAAGTCTGGAAGAACTGCACGATAAGCCTGCTTTTCAGGAATATCTGCATCGAGAATTTCCCGAGGCGGCTTCTTTGGTTCCTGAAGGAGTTTCGCGTCGTCGTTGGTTGCAGTTGATGGGAGCCTCGTTGACGCTGGCTGGCGTGGCTGGTTGTCATTGGGAAGAAGAAAAGATTGGCACTTATGCCAAGAGGCCTGCAAATCGGATTCCCGGTGTGCCTGTCAAATATGCCACATTGCTTGAACGGTCCGGAGTTGCTTTGGGGGTGTTGGCGACATCGTACGACGGGCGGCCGATTAAGATTGATGTGAATCCGGAGCATCCACAAGGCTTTATCGGCACGGATACTTTTGCTCAGGCAAGTGTGCTTGAGTTGTACGACCCTGATCGGATTGCCCGGGAGCCGGAAGATGGAACTCACAAGCAGCTTTACGATCCAAATCAGCAGGCTGTTTTGCGCGAGCGGTCCAAAGGAAATACTTCTGCCCGAAGCTGGGAGCAGTTTGAATCGTTTGCTGCAGATTGGCTCAAGACTGCACTTGCGGATGGTGGCAAGGGGGTAAGGGTGCTTTGTGGGGCAAGCTCGTCTCCTTCACTGCATCGCATGAAAGCAGAGTTGGCCAGGAAGTTGCCCGATTCGAAATGGTATGAGTACGAGCCGGTTTCACGAGATCGGGAGTTGCTCGGTGCAGAGTTGGCGAGCGGTAGTCGTGTTCGCGTGCGTTATCACCTCGATCAGGCTGATATTGTTGTCGGGTTTGACTCGGACCTGTTTGATTTTCATCCCGAGTCGCTAAGGCACGTTAAAGAGTGGGCTGATAGTCGTGTTCCTGAAGATGGGGAGATGAACCGGGTTTACGCTGTCGAGAGTTGCTACACGCGACTCGGGCAGAATGCAGATCATCGGTTGCCGTTACCGTCCTCTCGGGTTGCTTCGTTTCTGGTTGAGTTGAGTGATAAGATTCAGGGAGCACTGGCGGGCTCGCCGCCGCATGAAGGGGAAGCGAAGGGGGATTCTGCTCGCAAAGTGCTTGATGCCATGGTGGACGACCTTGTTCATCACAAGGGGAAAAGCCTGCTGGTTGCAGGTCCTTCGCAACCGCCTGAAGTGCATGCTTTATGTTTGCAAGTTAACAGTTTGCTGGGGAACTTCGGAAAGACTGTGACTGCTGTTTCTTCGCCGGATGTTGATCGGCTTGAACACGCAGTTGCTATTAAGTCACTGGCAGAAGAGATTGCGGCAGGTGAAGTTCAGTCGCTGATTATTCTGGGTGGAAATCCTGTTTATAATTCTCCTTCAGATATCGATTTTGCGGAGTTGATGTCCAAGGTGCCCGTGACTGTTCGGCTTGGGCAGTTTGATGATGAGACGTCGTTGGTTTCGAAATGGTATGTGCCTGAGACGCACGATCTGGAGGCCTGGGGCGATGGTCGAAGCTGGGATGGTACTCTCGGGATTCGTCAGCCGCTGCTTTCACCTCTTCACAAGGGGGTTTCCAATATAGAACTGCTTGCAATTCTGTTGCAGCAGGAAGAGCGTTCCGGTCAGCAGATTGTGAAGAAAACGGTCGGGTTTTTTGTGAAAAGCCTGAGTAGAAAAGTCTGGGAGCAGGCAATTCATGATGGTTTCTTTCCGGGGACTGCATTATCTGCGGTTGAGGGGTTGAAAATTGCAGACGGCCTGGGAGCAAAGCTTGCCCCTTGGGTTGAAGGTGTTAAATCAGCAGAAACCACCGGTCTGGATGTTGTTTATCATCCTGATGACTGTGTCTATGATGGGCGTTTTGCGAACAGTGCCTGGTTGCAGGAGCTTCCCGGTTCGTTGACGAAAGTAACCTGGGATAATGTTGCTACGATCAGCCCCAAAACTGCTCTTGAGTATCAGTTGAGTGATGGCGATCTGGTCGAAGTTTCCCAGGGGCAGGGTGGCGGTTCGTTCAAGGTGCCTGTCGTGCGGATTCCTGGACAGGCGGAAAATACTCTCGGTGTTTGTCTTGGGTATGGACGTACCGCGGCGGGGCATGTTGGCGGAAGTGTGGCAGACAATGTTGAACCGGTCGGCTCCAGTGCTTATCAGTTAATGACATCAAATTCAGCCGGGTTCGATACCGGAGCCAGTTTGAAGAAGCTTGGCAGTCAGCACCTGCTGGCGACAACTCAGGATCACTGGGCGATCGACGTTGCAGGGATGCAGGAAATCGGTAAGCGGGTTGGTAACCTGGTTCGAGAGGGAACGGTTACAGAATATCAGTCGAATCGTGGTTTTGCAGAGCAGAGAGTGCATCACCCGCCTTTGGAATCTCTCTGGGAAGAGCATAAATGGTCTGATGATTACCAGTGGGGTATGGGGATCGATCTGACACGGTGTGTTGGTTGTAATTCGTGCGTGACAGCGTGTCAATCTGAAAACAATATCCCTGTTGTTGGGAAGGATCAGGTCAGTCGAAATCGGGAAATGCACTGGATTCGCATTGATCGTTACTTTGTCACTGCTCCTGATAAGAAAACTCCGAATCCTGATGATAAGGAAATCGATCCAGCGACTTTTGATCCGGTTAATATGGGAGTTTCAACTCAGCCGATTAACTGTCAGCATTGTGAAAATGCTCCTTGTGAACAGGTCTGTCCGGTTGCTGCGACAATGCACAGCAGCGAAGGTCTCAATGAAATGGTCTACAACCGCTGTATCGGTACCCGGTATTGCGGCAATAACTGTCCGTATAAAGTTCGGCGTTTCAATTACTTCAGTAATGCGATTCCGCTGATGAAGCCGGAGAAAGAACTTGTGCAACTCGTTCTGAATCCGGAGGTGACGGTTCGCTCTCGTGGTGTAATGGAAAAATGCACCTACTGTGTGCAGCGGATTCAAAACGGGAAAATTACCGCCAAGAATGAGCAACGCCTGCTGGAAGATGGTGAGGTCAAAACAGCATGTCAGGAATCATGTCCTGTCGATGCAATTAGTTTCGGGAATCTGCAGGATGAGCAGAGTCAGGTTTCCAAGGACCATGCCAATCCGAGGTGTTACGCGATGTTGGGGGAATTAAATGTGAAGCCCCGCACGCAGTATCTGTCCAGAATTCGAAACCCGCATCCGTGGCTCGAAAAAGATTACTACCTGCAGCCTCATGAAGTTCATGGTCACGAAGATGCTCATCACGATGAAGAGCATGGGCATGAAGATGGCCATGCAGAAGATAAATCGGCAGCAGATAAGCCTGCCGTAAAATAACCTGTTTTAAATTTATTGCAGAATCCTGTTCTGTATTACCGTTTTTATATTCGTCCAAGAGACTGATTTTTAATCAACACGAAGTATACAAACATGGCATCCATCACGACGACGCCTTTCGATGTTACTGTCGAAACACCTGGGACACGAGCTCCGCTTGTAACCGGAAATAATGATTATCAGACAGTGACCGACAAGGTCTGTCACCTGGCAGAAAAACCGACTCATACTATTCCCAAAGCCTATTGGGTTGCGTTGACATTGTGCCTGGTGCTGTTGGCAAATCTGGGAATTTGTATTGGAATTCTGTTTACACAAGGGGTTGGCGTCTGGGGAAATATGTCTCCAGTTTTCTGGGGCTGGCCGATTGTTAACTTTGTTTTCTGGGTCGGAATTGGTCACGCGGGAACCTTGATTTCGGCGATTCTGTTCTTGTTTCGGCAGAACTGGCGAACCGGTATTAACCGGGCTGCAGAAGCGATGACCATTTTCGCGGTTGTTTGTGCAGGGCTGTTTCCCGGTATTCATATCGGTCGAATCTGGGTCTTCTTCTGGTTGTTCCCGTTGCCGAACTCCATGTTGCTGTGGCCTCAATTCAGAAGCCCGTTACTGTGGGACGTCTTTGCGGTTGGAACTTATGCAACGGTCTCTATTTTGTTCTGGTATATGGGAATGATTCCCGATTTGGCAACATTTCGCGATCGGGCAGTGACTCCCATTCGTCAGTTTGCTTACGGAATTTTATCATTGGGCTGGACTGGTTCGGCTCGTTGCTGGCATCGTTACGAACGGGCCTACCTGTTGCTGGCAGCTTTGGCAGCACCACTGGTTCTAAGTGTGCATACCATCGTTAGTTTTGACTTTGCCGTTGCGCAGCTTCCCGGCTGGCATACAACTATTTTTCCCCCCTACTTTGTTGCCGGGGCGGTTTTCAGCGGGTTTGCAATGGTGGCTACGTTACTGATTCCTGCCCGGATATTGTGCGGGCTTCAGGATATTATCACGATCAGGCATCTGGAAAGCATGTGTAAAATCATGCTGGCAACCGGTTTGATGGTTGGGTACGCATATGCGATGGAGTTTTTCATCGCCTGGTATGGCGGCAATCCTTACGAGCAGTTTGCTTTTGTAAACCGTGCCTTTGGTCCTTACTGGTGGGCTTACTGGACGATGGTCAGTTGTAATGTTATCAGTCCGCAGTTTTTCTGGATTAAGTGGTGCCGCACGACGCCGTGGTTTATTGCGATTGTCTGTGTGTTTATCAATATCGGCATGTGGTTTGAACGATTTGTAATTACGGTTTCCTCGCTGAGTCGCGATTTCCTTCCTTCCAGCTGGGGATATTTCAAGCCAACACCGATCGACTGGTTAATGTTGATTGGCAGTTTCGGTTTGTTTTTTACTCTCTTTCTGCTGTTCTGCCGTTTCCTGCCTGTGGTGGCAATGGCGGAAGTAAAAAGTGTTATGCCGGAACCTGATACTGATGAAGCACACGGAGAATGAGTGTGCGGTTCTGAATAATAAGAGAACAGTTTTTAGATATCCATTATTGTAAAGCGCATCTGTTTATTTCGTGCAGTACGAATACCCAGATGGAATTGTTAACGAGGTCAAGATGTCCACGGCAGTTGAACAATCCGATTCGCAAGCCGACGATTGCACCGAAGATCAGGCGGTACTCGCCGGTTATGTGGCGCAGTTTCCTAATCCGTCTGCACTCAAAAAAGCGGCCAGCCAGGTACGTGATGCAGGTTTCAAGGAGTTTGATTGCTACGTTCCGTTTCCCGTGCATGGGATCGACGAAGCGATGGGAATCAAGATGACACGTCTGCCCTATATCGTATTGGCATGTGCCGCGATGGGAGCAACAACGGCCATCGCGCTGCAGTTCTTTACGAACGCTTTCGATTATAAATACATTATCAGCGGTAAGCCTTTTTTCAGCCTTCCTGCCAATATTCCGATTACGTTTGAACTGGCTGTTCTGTTTTCGGCATTTGGTGCATTGCTCGGGATGCTGGCACTGAACAACCTGCCTAAATTTTATAATCGTCTGTTTCTGATTGATCCGTTTCTGAAGGCGACTTCCAATGGTTTCTTTATAGCCATCGAAGCGAAGGACCCCAAGTTTCATGAAACAGACACAAAAGAATTTTTGAATTCGTTGCAACCGAGTGAAGTTATTGCGTGCCTGGAACCGAACCAAAATGTGAAAATCCCCAAAGCTCTGCTCCCGCTGGCTGTCTGTATTATGATTCTGGGACTGGTGCCGCTGGTAATTGTTGCCAGGATGAGAGTCACGCCATCAACGACTCCCCGTATTGAACTTGTCCATGATATGGATTATCAGCCCAAGTTGAAAACGCAGCGTTTTTCAAAAATGTTTGCCGATGGTCGTGGAATGCGACCACTTATTGCCGGGACAGTGGCTCGAGGGGATCTTAGACACGACACAGCATTTTATGAAGGATTGCTTCCCGATCAGGCTGATGAGGTTGATCGCAGTTTCCTATTGCCGAATGCAAAAAAACCTGATGGAACCTCTGTCAGTCTGGAGACTCTCCCCTGGGTCACACAGATCCCGTTGCCAGTCGATGAAAAATTAATGGCTCGCGGTCAGGAGCGTTACAATATTTACTGTTCGCTCTGTCACGGATTAAGCGGTAAGGGAGATGGTATTATCACTCAACGGGCAATGCAGCTGCAGGCGGCTAACCCGGGAGTAGGAACCTGGTTGCTTCCTATTGCGTTGTATTCCGAACCTGTTCGCAAACAAAAAGTGGGGCAACTGTTTAATACAATTACACATGGCGTGCGGAAAATGCCAAGTTATGCAGCTCAGATTCCGGTTGAAGATCGATGGGCCATTGTTCTTTACCTGAGAGCTTTGCAGGAATCGGGCTCAGGGAATATTAATGATGTTCCTGCTGAAATACGTGAGCAGTTAAACGCAGAACCGAAACCGTAACACGATTACTTTTAACGCAGTCTGGTTGTAATGAAAAATCGTACTGCTGTTTACAAAATCTGGTGCTGTTGGTTTTCCAACCACTGTTCACCAGAAAGAGACCTTTGAAATTTGCGCAGGCCGCAACAAATTTACCGTTAGCAGTAAGAAATAATTAAAAAGTAAACCATTATTATTATGTCAGATCACAACTCACACGAACTTGAAGTGGAAGATCCAGGCACCCTGAATGATGTTGCCGGTTCTCTGACAAACAAGGCGATGATTGTCGGGATTGCCGGAATGCTCCTGGCCGGGCTGATTGCAATGTCGTCCGGTAACTGGACTCAATTCTTCTTCAGTTATCTGCACAACTTCACTTTCGTTCTCAGCTTCACTTTAGGCGCACTGTTTTTCGTTCTGATTCAGCATTTAACGCGATCCGGTTGGAGTGTCGTTGTCCGTCGGATTGTTGAACTGATGACAACAGGTTTTGTGCCGCTTGCTGTTCTGTTTCTGCCAATTCTTTTTCTGGTACTTGTAGGAAACAATTCTCTGTTCCACTGGAATAATGCAGAAGTGGTAGAGAACACTCCGTTGATTAAACATAAAGCGATTTATCTGAACGCGACCTGGTTCGCAATCAGGGCAGTTGCCTACTTTGGTTTCTGGATTCTCTGTTCGCGTTTTTACCTGACGGTTTCAACACAGCAGGATCAATCGGGCGACCCGGCGTTAAGTTTACGAATGGAGCGATGGAGTGCTCTTTCAATTATTGTCTTTGCTCTTTCGTTAACTTTTGCCGCAATCGACTGGATTATGTCTTTAGATCCTGAATGGTTCAGCACCATTATCGGAGTTTATTTCTTCTCCAACTCGGTTGTTTCATTTTTTGCGGTTCTGGCTATTTTGATCTATCTGTTCAATAGCCAGGGAGTGTTGAGTAAATCGATCAACGCGGAACATCGTCACGATGTGGGCAAATTACTTTTCGGATTTAACTGCTTCTGGGCCTACATCGCCTTTTCTCAGTACCTGCTTTATTGGTATGCGAACATTCCTGAAGAAACGGTCTGGTTCGCAAGACGTCAGGAGAATGGCTGGGAAGTCGTTTCGATGATTCTGATTATTGGTCACTTTGTGATTCCGTTTCTTGGATTGATGTCACGTACGGTCAAGCGAAACCCGAAGCAACTTGTTTTCTGGGCTGTCTACTTATTGGTCATGTGCTGGATTGATCTATTCTGGCTAATCATGCCGGAAGTTTCACCAGGCGGTCCGGCGATTGGTCTGATTGATATTGGGTGCCTGCTTGGTATTGTAGGTCTGTTTAGTTATGGAGTCCTGAAGATGGCGGGAGACCAGAATCTTGTTGCAAAACGGGATCCACGTCTTCCGGAATCATTGGCTTTCCATAATATTTAACAGGTATTTGATAGTTGCAGGATCTGCAGTGCAGATCGCAGTGAAAGTGTTTGAGTGTCAATAAATGGTCTGCAGGGCGGACCTCACAGTTGGAAACAGGATTATGGCTCGATACGACGATATTAACGCAGGTGCAATTTCTGTCATCGGATTTATTTCGGTGGTGATTGCCTTTGTACTCATCGTGGCTTCTCAGGTTTTGTATATTCAGTATCAGGAAATTGAAACCAGGCATAAACGGGAACAGTTTCCGTTGAGTGAATCAGAGACAAAGCTGGCTCAGCAAAAAACAGTTTTAGAAAGTTACACCTGGATCGATAGAGAAAAAGGGATTGTTTCCAGACCGATAAAACAGTCGATGCAAAGCGTTTTGGATAATATGAAATCTGATAAAGGCAAATAGATAGAACCGGCAACAACCACGTTTTTTCCTATGAATCATTCATCATTACTACTGTTGAAGATGGCCCTGTTTTTCGGGGCGTTCTTATCTGGATTGGAAGGGACGATATGTGCCGCTCCAAACCAGCAGTATCTGCCCCCGGGGTTGAAAGATCCCGGAGTTGATGAACATCTTGATCAGGAACTTCCGCTGGATCTGAATTTTTTAAATGACCGGGGAGAGGTTATTCGACTTGGCGATTTATTTGTTGATGACAAACCGGTGATTGTCTCAATGAACTATTCGAACTGCCCGATGTTGTGTGTTTTGCAGCTTAACGGGCTGGTTAATTCACTCAGGGAAATTGATCTGGTTGCAGGTCGCGATTTTCGTATTGTTTCAGTCAGTTTCGAACCGGAGGAAAAAGTAGAACCACTCCGGAAAACAAAGGAAAAGTATCTTCTTTCCTACGGAAAAGAAGCAGAGGCAGATGGCTGGAGTTTTCTTTCGGGAACCCCGGCAGCTGTTGAGACTCTGGCTGACAAACTTGGTATTCGGTATGTCTATTTGCCAAAGAGAAAGGAATTTTCTCACCCGGCTGTGTTTTGTATCTGTATGCCTGAAGGGAAAATATCGCGATATCATTACGGTATCGAATTTCCTCCTCAGACCATTCGGCTTTCACTTGTGGAGGCAAGCCAGGGGAAAATCGGAACGGCGTTCGACAAATTCATTCTTCTCTGTTTTCATTACGATGCAGCTGAAGGAAGTTATATTCCCACCGCAATCATGATTATGAAGTTGGGGGGAGTAGCCACTATTATAGGAATTGGCCTGATCATCTGGGTTTCTCATCGACTGGGAAAACGTCGACAGAAATTCGCGGAAGAACTGGCCGCACCGTTACCTGAGAGTTCATTAATTTAACGAAAACTGAATAAGTCGCTTTGAAATTGGGAGCCTGTAACTCAATTTCAGCGATAATGAGAATGATAGAAGAAGATCGTTTCCCGATCCTTTTCATTTACGAGTTAAACCATGCAAGATTCATTTTTCTTTCCAGTTCAAAATTCGACATTCGCTCCTACTGTGGACGGGTTGTATTATTTTATTTTCTGGATCTCGGTTTTCTTCCTGGTACTGATCTCCACATTGATGGTGATCTTTATGGTCAAGTACCGTCGTATTGATGGAGTTGAACCGGAAGAAAGCCCGGGGCATAACACGCTTCTGGAACTTTCATGGTCGGTGCTGCCTGCGTTGATTGTGCTTGTCATATTCGGCTGGGGATTTGCCGGTTATGTCGATATGCGTTCTCCTCCCGAGGAAGCGTATGAAATTAATGTCACAGCCAGCATGTGGCAGTGGAACTTCAGGTATCCCACCGGAGCAGTTTCCGATGAACTGCACGTGCCTGCCAATACGCCGGTCAAACTGATCATGCAGTCACAGGATGTTGTTCACAGCCTGTTTGTGCCTGCCTTTCGGGTAAAACAGGATGTCGTCCCGGGACGTTATACCGGAGTCTGGTTTGAAGCGTTGGAGTCGGGGGAATTCGATCTGTTTTGTGCAGAGTATTGTGGCAAGCAGCATTCGGATATGATCACAAAAGTTGTTGTTCACACGACCGACCCGGCTAGCACCGATCTGGCTAACAAACCGAACTTTGAAACCTGGATGGCAGACGCAGCTGATCCGATTAAAGATGATGAGCCGCTGTATGAAAGTGGTAAACGAATCATCAAAATGCTTGGTTGCGTGAATTGCCATACGGATGATGGAACCAAAAAAGTGGGGCCATCTTTCAAAGGGACATTTGGTACACAACAGAAGCTGCACAACGGCGAAACGATTACTGTTGATGAAAATTATATTCGTCAATCAATTCTCGATCCGAATTCACAGATTCGAGCCGGATTTCCTCCGGGGCAGATGTCCAGTTTCAAGGGGATTATCAAAGATGAATGGATTGATGCGGTGATCGCGTATTTCAAGCATTTGAAAGAAGAATAAATAAGCTGCGTTGTAACGCACTTTTGTAGAGACGTAATTCGTTTTAGGTCTTATTTCGATTTTTTAAAATCAAATTCCGTAGACATTATTATTTAAGGAGCAAGTGCATGGCTACTGCTGCAATGCCCGCTCAACATGAATCAGAATCACACGGCGGGGATAACTACCTGACGTGTAGTAAAGGCTTTAAGTCCTGGGCGTTCACGCTGGATCATAAACGGATCGGGCTGATGTACCTTGTGGCGACGATGTCATCGATGTTTCTTGGCGGTGCGCTCGCTTTGATACTGCGGGCGGAACATTTTACGCCTACGCAGACGCTCCCGATGATGACACATGATCTGTATAACCAGCTTTTCACGCTGCATGGCGCGATTATGGTTTTCCTGTTTATCATTCCGAGTATCCCTGCTGCATTGGGCAACTTTGTCTTGCCGATCATGCTGGGGGCCAAAGATGTCGCCTTTCCAAGAATGAATCTGGGAAGTTTCTATCTCTGGGTAATCGGTTTCCTTTTCCTGGTGACCGCTATCTTATGGACCAGTCTGGATACCGGGTGGACCTTCTATACACCATACAGCACCACGACAAAAACAAATGTGGTCTTCGCCACGATGGGGGCGTTTATTCTGGGGTTCAGTTCGATATTCACCGGCCTTAATTTTATCGTAACCATTCCTGTC